>CALQJV010000085.1 GCA_943330985.1 Chitinophaga pinensis | reverse complement strand
GTGCAATTCGATTCCACACCTTTAGTATATTATCCGATATCACCATGGGGGCATTGTTGGCTTATGGGCTGTTTTATTATGAAGGTGTGCGAAATTACTTTAGAAAATTACCACGAAAATCCATTGTACTTCCCTATATCGCTGCGGTGGTTTTAGTCATTATTCGTGATAAAACCCACAGTGTTCAATTTTATCCCATTATGAATTGGGTTGAAGCCATTGAGCCTGCTTTATTTTCATTCATTTTTGCCTTTATCATTGGCGAACAACATTACTCCGATGAATCATTTTTTAAATTCGGAAAGTTGAAAGTCTTGTCACGTTGGGGGAAATATTCTTATGGTTTATACATCTGGCACATCTTTGTAATCTGGTGCGTTTTCTTCGCGTTCAGAGCTTTGGGTATTCAACCAACTGTCGACAATAAATGGATTTTCCTTTTGCAAATTATTCTTTGCTTAGCCTTTACCATCGTAATGTCCGCATTCAGTTACCGTTTCATCGAGGGCCCATTCTTGAAATTCAGTCACAGATTCCGCTCCAAAGGAACGGAGATTAAACATGAAATTTAATTGAACTACAAGAAATAAATATTCTCTAATAATTAGCTGTATTCTTAAAATACAATAGCTAATTGTTGGGGATTTTGCTTGTATTAAAGATGGATTTTAGTTCGATTATTTCCCGATACAAAATTTCCCAAAGATATGCCCCAAAAGGTCTTCGTTATTGACTTGCCCTGTTATCTCAGACAATGTTGATAGAGCAGCACGGATGTCGATGGCGAGTAAGTCACCGGGTATATGAAGATCGAGCCCTTTTCGAACGTCAATCAGGTTTTCTTCGGCTCTGCGCAAAGCATCAACGTGGCGAGCGTTTGTTACAATGGTTTCGGAAGGTCCATTTAAACCCGCATTTACCCATTGAAGTAATTGCGTTTTCAACTCCATGATTCCGTCTTTTTTTAATGCGGAAATCCAAGCTGCGCCTTCCAATTTATTGAAGATTTCATTGGCATGATCATCCAATTGATCGACCTTGTTTCCAACTGGAATGATGAATTTTCCATCTTCATTTTGGTCACGTAAAACGTTCAAATCTTCGAGTACTTGAATTTGATTCGCTGTTGTTGCATCAAACAAATACAAGACAATCTCTGCTTCTTTTATTTTCGCATAACTGCGTTCAATCCCGATATTTTCAATTTCATCGTCCGAATCGCGCAACCCGGCAGTATCTATAAACCGAAAGGAAATTCCATCTATTACAATACTGTCTTCAATGCTATCCCGCGTAGTTCCGGCAATTGGACTTACAATGGCACGTTCTTCATTTAACAGCGCATTTAGCAAAGTTGATTTGCCTGAATTGGGGCGACCAGCAATAGTCACGGGAATACCTTGTTTAAGCACGTTGCCCATGGCATAACTGTCGCGAAGGTTATGTACTACTTCAATGACATAATTAACCAAGGTGCGTAGTAAACTACGATCGGCAAATTCAACATCTTCGGTACTAAAATCAAGTTCCAATTCGATGAGGGCAGCAAAATTCATCAGACGTTCGCGCAATGCCGCAATCTCTTGAGAAAAACCGCCACGTAATTGTTTAATGGCTAAATTATGAGATGCGCGATTTTCGGAGGAAATCAAATCGGCAACCGCTTCGGCTTGACTCAAATCCATCTTCCCATTTAAAAACGACCTTAGCGTGAATTCTCCTGGTTTTGCAGGTTGAATTCCGGTAGAGTAGAGTGCGGCAAGGATTTCCTGTTGAATAAATGTAGAACCGTGGCAACTGATTTCAAGCGTGTCTTCTCCGGTATAAGAATGTGGTCCACGAAAGACTGAAACCAATACTTCATCGAGCACATTTCCATTGAGATGGATTTCTCCAAAATGGATGGTATATCCTTTCTGATGAGCGAGCTGTTTTCCATTTTTTCCTTTGAATACTTTGTCGCAAAGAACAAATGCATCTTTCCCAGCAACACGAATCACTGCAATGGCCGACATACCACCTCCGGTTGCCAATGCACAAATGGTTTTTTCGTGTTCAATTTTCACCTTACTTAATTACGGATTATCAATTACGAATTACAAATTGAGAATTGAATCATACTGAAATTCTCATATCAGCACATCAGGACATCGAACACATCAGCACATTAACCCATTTTCAATCCGATAGCTATCGGATCTTCAAATCTTCAAATCAATCACTTCCTCTTCTCCAACTCATCACGAATTTTACCGGCTTTTTCGTAAGCTTCATCTTCAATTGCTGCACTGAGCATTTGTTTTAGATCGGCTTCACTTTTACCACTGAACTCATTTCCTGGTTCTGCAGCGCTAGGTGTTGCATCGGAGGTAATTTGCGCTTCGGGCAATGTGTGTTCTTCTGAAATGGGCGATTCGTCAATTAGAATACCCGCTGAACTTAAGATAAATTCATATGTGTAAATGGGACAATTAAATCGAACGGCTAGGGCAATTGCATCGCTTGTACGCGCATCAACTTCTACATCGTTTGCGCCATCTTGCTGACAGATTAACTTCGCATAGAAAATGCCTTCTACGAGATTGTAAATCAAAACCTCCTTAATTTTCACAGAAAACGCTTCGGCAAATGATTTAAACAAATCGTGGGTTAATGGGCGTGAAGGGGCCATTTTTTCGAGCTCAATCGCGATAGCCTGAGCTTCAAATCCTCCTATTATAATGGGTAATCGACGTTTTCCTCCACTTTCGCCTAACACCAAAGCATAAGCACCGCTTTGTGTTTGACTATAAGAAAGATTTGATATTTCGAGTTTTATTTTCTTCATAGATAATCTTATCGTAAAACATAAAATGCACAACCAACACGATTAAGTGTTAGCTATTTTGCTCTTTAAATTTACGAAAAGCATCGTTAAGTTTCGGAACAATTTCGAAAGCATCACCAACAATCCCGTAATCGGCAGCTTTAAAGAAAGGAGCTTCAGAATCTTTATTAATAACGACAATAACTTTCGAGCCATTTACACCTGCCAAATGCTGAATTGCACCAGAAATACCAATAGCAATATATAGATTGGGACGAATGGCGATTCCCGTTTGTCCAACATGTTCGTGATGAGGACGCCAGCCAATATCAGCAACTGGACGAGAACAGGCCGTCGCAGCACCAAGGGTTTTTGCAAGATCTTCAACCATTCCCCAATTTTCGGGGCCTTTCATTCCACGACCAGCGGATACAACCAATTCAGCTCCAGGAAGTGGAATTTCTCCATCCGATTGATGAACGCGTTCTTCTACTTTAATAGAAGACGTATATGAATCACAAACTTCATTGAATGAAACCACTGAAGCAGATCCACTTGTTTGTTGAACAGGAACTGAATTCGGTAAAAGTGTAATTATTTTTTTTGCTGTATTGATTGTGAATTCAGCAAATGCTTTTCCTGAAAACACATTTTTTCTAACAGAAAACTCCCCATTGGTTTGCGGAAGTGAAACAGCACCAGAAACCAATCCAGCTTGAAGCATTGCTGATAGGCGAGGAGCAACCGCTTTACCAGTTCGATTATGGCTCATGATTAAAATATCAGCTCCAACCTTTTCCATTGCTGAAATAACAAGCTTACTTATTAATTGCGGATCGAATTGATTTAGTTTGGAACTATCAGATTTTAAAACACTTCCAACACCATATTCACCAGCTTTAGAAAGTTCTTCGTCAGAACCAGCGCCTAACGATATTAGTGTAGCTGTTGTTCCTAACTGCTTAGCAACCTGAGCTCCGTAAGAAATTGCCTCCAAAGAAGCTTTGTTGTATTTACCCTTAGATGTTTCGGTAACGATAAGTATAGCCATGATTTAAATAACTTTTGCTTCTGAATGAAGGAGTTCGACAAGTTGGTCCATGTTTGAAGGATCAATCAGTTTAACCGCCGATTTAGGTGGCGGCAAAGTAAATTCCTTCACTTTCACTAAAGAGTCAACGGATGATGTTATCACCTCAATATTTTTAGTACGTGCAGCCATTATACCTCGCATATTGGGAATGCGTGCTTCGGCCATTCCTTTAGCACAAGAAATCACACAAGGTAAAGCGGTTGTAATGACTTCGACACCTCCTTCAATATCAACTTCAGTAACAGAATTACTACCTTGAATATCGAGTTTGGATGCTAGTGAAATAAAAGGTAGATCTAAAAATCCCCCAAGCATTCCGCCTACTTCTGATCCATTAAAATCGATGGTTTCTTTTCCAGCTAATATCAAATCAAAGCCTTTGTGTTTTGCATAATCAGCAATTGATTTAGCTGTTGAATAAGCATCTTCAGGTTCGCGATCTATACGAACAGCATCGTCTGCTCCAATTGCCAGAGCCTTGCGAATAATTGGTTCTACAGCAGCGGAGCCAACTGTTATGATGGTCACATTTCCACCTATGGTTTCTTTCAATTCAAGTGCTCTTACCAGTGCATACCATTCGTCGTAAGGATTTACAATGTATTGAACCTTGTCCTCGTTAAACTTGGTATTGTTATCCGTGAAGGATATTTTACTGGTGGTATCAGGGACCTGACTGATGCAAACAAGTATCTTCATGTAGTCGGTATTGAGTGATTTTTGGGAGTGCAAATGTAATAAAAAAGAATACCTTATGATTTGTTTCATAGGTATATATTCACAAACAATTTGTTGTTTGCAATCCTTTTAATAAATGGATAAACACCTTTAAATCTGCTTAAACATATCGTCAGAATTTAAACTAATTATTAATGTAAAAAGCTATTATGGATGAGTTTAAGTCATAATTAACAGAAATGTTCAAAACTATTTTTGAGGAAATTCTCTCGCTTGAGGATACGAATAGTTAAATTTGAGGAAAAATCAAGAACATGGCATTGGAAGTAAATGGAAAACTAGTAAAAGTAATGACTCAAGTTACTGGTGAAGGAGCTAAAGGACCTTGGGTTAAACAAGAATTTGTAATTGAAACGTTTGATCAATACCCTAAAAAAGTATGTTGCTCAGTTTGGGGCGACAAAGTGGATCAATTGCGTCGCTTTCAACCGGGTGATGATATAAAAGTGAGTTTTAATTTGGAATCGCGCGAATACAATGAACGTTGGTTTACTGAAGTTCGTGTATGGAAATTAGATCCTGCAGGTGCAATTTCTGCTAATCCAGGTCAAGCAATTCCTACTTATCAAACTACAGCTCCAGCAGCACCAATGAATGCGCCTGGTCAGAATTTTCAACAAGCACCTCCTGCTTCGGGCGCTCCCAATTTTTTTGAATCGAACGACGATAGCAACGATCTACCTTTTTAATTTCGAGTTTAATGCAACATTCTCTGGATTTTTTAAAACAGCTGCAAAGCAACAATACCCGAGAATGGTTCGAGAAACATCGATCGGAATTTGAAGTTTCAAAAAAAGAACTTCAGGAATTAACGGCTGTTTTGATTCAGGAGATTGGCAAGTTTGATGCAGGCGTTTTGAAGTTAAGTACCAAAGACTGCATTTTTAGAATTAATAGAGATGTTCGGTTCTCTAAAAACAAAGCACCCTATAAGAATAATATAGGTGCTGCTTTTACCGATGGTGGAAAGAAATCGCCCAAGGCTGGATATTACATTCAGATTCAGCCTGGGGCTTCCTTTATTGCTGCAGGTGTTTGGATGCCAGAAGCCCCAATATTGCAAGCTATCAGACAAGAAATTTATTTCAACCACATAAACCTTCGCGGAATTTTAGGCAAAGGCAATTTGAATAGTTTGTTCAATACGATGGGCGACCATCAATTGAAAACGGCACCCAAAGGATATGATAAAAACCATCCTGCAATAGATCTTCTTCGCTATAAGAGTTTTGTATTAAGTCGCTCATTGAGTGATAAAGAAGTTCTATCTAAAGATTTTGCCCTCAAAGCGGGACAGCTTTTTAAAGAAATGTCACCGTTTATTCAATTTTTAAATTCGGCAATTTCACTTTCCGAAAATTGATTAAGAAACTTGACCGATAAGCCAACCTGCTGCAAGCAGTATGCAGGTTAGTGCTATTGCCAATGCTATTTGAACGGAATCTTTACGAATCAAATTGTTTTTTATCGGATCAGCAATTTTATTTAATG
>CALQJV010000084.1 GCA_943330985.1 Chitinophaga pinensis | reverse complement strand
GGTGGTGTTGGCCCATTCTATGAGAACGAGCAATTGCCTGATCTTCGGCCGCTGGATTCCACCAAGGATCCAATAAAAATACATTATCGGCTTGGGTTAAATTGAGCCCTGAACCTCCTGTTTTTAATTGAATAAGAAACACACGAGATCCTTCATGATTATCGAAATCGTTGATAACAGAAGCCCGCTGGTGCTGAGGAACTTCACCCGCTAGAAAGGAAAACGGAATATTATTTTCCTCAAAATAACGACGGTATAAATTGAGATGTCGCACAAATGGAGAAAACATTAACACTTTACGTCCGCGCTCTCGGAGTTGAGAAAGCATCTCAAGCACCTGTTCCATTTTAGCAGAACTTCCGGTGTACTCAGGATTGATAAGAGAAGGATGAATCGCAATCTGGCGCAAATGTGTTAAACCACGAAGAATAAGCAATTGGCTTTTTTCAAGCCCATCACGCGAAATATTTTCGAGAATTTTGTTGCGGTACACTGATTTTTGTTCCTCGTAGAACTCGCGTTGATCGGAGGACATTTCGCAATAATGCACAGCACGAGTTAATACGGGTAGTTCGGGTGCTACTTCCTCTTTGGTTCTTCGCAAAATAAACGGCTGGATTATTTTACGCAACTTATCGAGCTTCTGAGCGTCTTGTTGTTGTTCGATTGGAATTACAAACTCTTGTCTGAAGTACTTGAAACTTCCAATCAAACCCGGTTGAAGAAACGTGAGTTGCGCCCAAAGATCGGCAAGAGAATTTTCAACAGGGGTTCCCGTTAAAACAATTCGCTGAGAACCCGCCAATTGTTTAACTGTTTGGAAGCTTAATGAACGCACATTTTTAATCAACTGACTTTCATCTAATACGATGTGGTCGAAATGCGTTTGTTTGAGTAATTCAACATCGTTCCGGACTATACCATAGGTAGTTAAGATAATATCGTAGCGACTGAAAAGTTTAGGATCCGAGGTTCTGCGTTGCCCAAGATGTTTATGAATTGTAAGCGATGGAGCAAATTTCCGGAGTTCATTTTCCCAATTGTAAACCAAGGAGGGAGCCATTACAATAAGCGAGGGAGAATGTTGCCTAGAATTTGAAAACTCCGATGTTTCTTTGAAGAGATCGAGATTTACATCTGGAGCAGGAGATTCCAATCGAGGAATTTGTTTTTCTTTCGACCATAATAACACTGCAATAACCTGCAATGTTTTTCCAAGTCCCATATCGTCGGCTAAACAAGCGCCCAATCCTTTTACAGCCAATCGGCAAAGCCAATCGAAACCCGTCTTCTGATAATCACGAAGTGTTGCGTTGAGTTTTGCTGGAACGGGATATTCGATGGATGATGTTTCGATGTATGCTGACTTTCCAGCTTCTGAGAGGCGTGCATTTAAATCGCCTTTTACAATGGGATGGTTATTTAATAAGCCTTCATGCTGTTTGTGCATGCGAAGCAGTTCTTCTTTGTCCTCGCCAAACTGAAATAAATCGGCATATTCTGAGAACCAAGCTTCGGGCAATAAGAGCATTCTCCCATCGGGAAGTTTGAAATATCGATCACGTTCAAGAATATTTTTGCGAAATTTCACAAATGGAATTTGCATTCCGGCAATATGAACGATAGCAAGAACATCGAACCAGTCAGTTCCTTCAGAAACCTCGCGTGTTTCTACAACTGGCAGTTCAGCTACAAAGCGTTTCCCTTCCCATGATATTTCTGTATCAAAACCTCTTTCTAGAAAATCGTCTTTATGGGTTGAAAGCCATTCGAGCAATTGGTTGTATGACCAAGAATCTTGACTTTCAGGAATAAACCAAGAGGGTTTTATTTGCTTAAGTCCCGCCTTTTTGAAAATCTCGGAGCGTGCGTGTTCAAATGCTCTATCGCGAGAATATCTGAGAAGATGAAGTCCCGACTCTTCGCGTTGAAGCGATACGAGTAGTTCTTGATCTTGAGCTGCCGTTACTTGAAAACGATCGTATTTAAAATTTAACTGAAGCACGGGAGCGTTCGCTAAATCCATTTCAATGCTAATCACCGCGGAACGTTTTCCGGGTTCTGTAATTACATTAAATCCAGAATATTGAACATTAAATTTTTTGGAAGCACGAAGCATAAAGGACTCCAAAAATTTATCAGCTAATTTGTCGGGAATATGAAGTTCGCTTTGTTTAAGGAATGGACTGATTTTATTTCCATCTGTTCCATCATTGAAATGAAGTATAGATCCATTATGGAGCACCCAACATGGACTGTGACTCAAAATTTCGGATCCTCCTTTTTTCAAATCGAGAATCTTCCCTTTGTGTTCAATTTGCAACTTATATTGAATGCCTTCGGTCTGTCTGTCAAAAAAATACGTTACATGAGCAGGCTCCGTTTCTACATTAAAACCCTGCATTCCGGGATGGTCTGAGGCACGCTCTTTCCAATAAACCTTGCGACCTTTTAATAATTCAAGACAGGCTGATAATCGTCTATCAAAATATGACGAAAGCAGTTTCATTTGATCTTTATCGTTGGCCAATTTCTCCAAAAAAACAGCCGACTTGAGTTGCTTTTTATTGAAATGTTGCTCGATATTTTTGGGGCTTAACTCACTAATTTTTCGCAATACTTTCTTCTCCTCATCCGAATATGGATAAGGGAAATCACTCATGCGTTCGAATAATAGTCGTTGGTAATTGTATGAAAAGGTTTTATTCTCAAGCAATTTTACCATAAAGGCATCAAGACTAAGTCCAAACGAAGGGTGCCTGAAAAAGCTGAAAATAAGTTGATTATCCTCCATTTAACCTTTGAAAATACTCGTCTAATTTCAGAATATAGTCAAGAAGCAAGTATAATCAATCAAATCATTCGTGCAGTGCTTTCAGGTAGAAATTTTGCCCCTTTTTTGTCAACATGTTTAATTAACACACAGCCCGGTTTTTTCCCTGCAGTAAAACTCCCTAAATCATTATCAAATCCGAGAATTTCAGCACCTCGAATTGTGCTCCATTCGATGAGTTCTTCACAAGTTAAGCCATTAAAATGTGATTGAAGAACATACATTTCCCGAATTAAATCGAGTTGATGATTGGATGCTAAACTATCAGTTCCGAGAGCAAGTTTTTTTGTGTGTTTTCGAAAAAGTTCAATGGAAGGAAGCCGGTTTTCGATATAAAGATTTGCTGAGGGACAAAAACACCAATACACATTATTGAGGGTTGATTCTGCTGCTATAATATCGGATTCGTTGGAGAATGTATTATGAACGAGCAGCATTTTTTTCTGCGAATTTATCGGATTCAATAGCGATTGAAGGGACGATTTTCCGGTAGGTGAAAACGAACTCAAATCGATGCCCATTTTTTGCATTCGATTAACCATGATTCCTTCGCCAAGTTTAAAGAAATCTTCTTCCGATTGTGTTTCCTGATTGTGAATGCTGAAAACGCCATTATTTGAAATAACATGCTTGCAAATCAATTCCATTAGAGGATTGGAAACAGAATAAGGTGCATGAGGGTTGATGTTTCCGGAATAATTACGATGATTTTTTACAAGTTGAGCAAGGAGGTTTTCGCCTGATGAAAAGATAGATTCCGCGTTCGTGGTATTTAGGCCATAAAGTTCAATGAATGTATGATAACGAATTGGAGAATTGTTTTTCGTTGCAAAACTAGCAGCACTGTTCGAAATATCGCCAACAGCCACAATTCCATTTTTCCACATTTCAGCATCTGCTTCTTGAATTGCATGCTTGATGGTCGATTCATCCGATTCTCGAACCAACATGAGTTCTTCTAAAAATCCGTCTAATCCAGTATGCTCCTTAACTGCATTTTGCAGATGTGAAAGTTCAATATGGCAATGCGCGTTGACCATGCCTGGAATCAACCATCCTTCATGTATTTCGGCTGAGTTTAAATCGTAGCCTTCGTCACCAGGTTTTAGGATATCAATTACTTCGGCATCATCGGTTAAACGAAGGATTCCATTTAGAACAGGTGCAGAAGTAACTGGAAAAATACAATCGGCAGAAATTTGGCGCATGAAACAAATGTACACGAGCTTGGTAAATAATCGATAAGCCAACTGCTTGTTATATCTTTGCGCATATGCAAGAAACCCGAAAAGACATTCGAACATTGTCATTCGCCGATTTGGAAACATGGTTTTCAGAACAAAAGCAACCCAAATTTCGATCGAAGCAAGTTTTTGAGTGGTTATGGAAAAAGTCGGCGCATTCGTTTGACGAAATGACAAACCTCAGTAAAGAACTTCGTGGCCAATTGGAAGCGAACTTTTTTATTCATGGAATTGAAGTTGCCAGTTCACAGAAAAGTTCGGATAGAACTATAAAAACAGCATTCAAATTACACGATGGACCAGTAGTTGAAGGCGTTTTGATTCCAACAAAAACACGCATGACTGCTTGCATCTCCTCTCAAATTGGATGCAGTTTAACGTGTAAATTTTGTGCAACAGGAAAGCTGAAACTTTTAAGAAATTTGGAGGCCGGTGAGATTTACGATCAGGTAGTTGCGATTCGAAAACAGAGTGAAGAAAACTACAATATTCCTCTTTCAAACATTGTGTATATGGGCATGGGAGAACCTTTGCTCAATTATAAGAATGTGTTGGAGAGCATCGAAAAAATTACTTCTCCAGAAGGTTTGGGCATGTCACCACAACGCATAACTGTATCGACTGCAGGGATATCGAAAATGATAAAGAAGTTGGGCGATGATGGCGTAAAATTCAATTTGGCTTTGTCGCTCCATGCCGCCAATGATGAAAAACGAAGTAAAATAATGCCCATTAATGATTCCAATTCTCTGGAAGCATTGATTGATGCATTGACCTATTTCAATGAGAAAACCGGAACTCGTCCAACTTTAGAATATATAATTTTTAAAGATTTCAATGATTCAATAGACGATGCAAGGGAGTTGGCTGCATTTGTAAAGCAGGTTCCATCGAAAGTGAATATCATTGAATACAATCCAATTGACGATGGTGAATTTCAACGAGCAAGTGATGAACAACTGAACCGATTTACTTCCTTTTTAGAACAAAAAGGAGTGATTGTAAATGTTCGGAGAAGTCGCGGAAGAGATATTGATGCGGCCTGTGGTCAACTTGCAAATAAGAATGCTTCTGCAGGAAATGTCCAGAAGAAAGTAAGTGCATGAGATTAATTTTATGCATTCCCTTTTTGGCATGCGTTTTTTCGCTTTCTGCACAGCATGTTAAACAAGGGGAGATTTATACCTATGAAAAGGATTTCTTTCCGATTTCCATACCGGGGTTTTATAAAAATGCATGTGTATTAGTTCGTGCAAATTCGGATAAACATGAGTCCCTTATTCAAGACATTCGAATAGAACTATTCGATACATCGAGTCTCAATCGAACTCATACATGGCCTATAAACGGGCTGTTCGAAAATCGGCAACTATTTTATCCAGAAGACATACGCATCTGGAATGGGCAACTTTGTGTTTTTGGATCTTCCTTCGATAAACAGAATAAGTCGAACACCCTTCATTATTTAACCATTGATAGTATAGGGAGGATTGGAAAGAAAATCCAACTCCAAACCAGCAAAACCAATCATTTCGAATTAAAGAAAAAACGATTTCGTATAATTGGAGATAACAAGCAAGATATTTTAGCAGTTCTTAGTTTAAATGAAACACTGGGAAGTAAAACACAAAATCTAAATCTGAATGTTTTTGATCGGGACTTCCAGGAGATTAAAAAACTGAGTGTTCAACTTCCTTATCAAGGAGAGAACGCTGAAATGGAAGATGTTTTACTAGATGAATACGGTAATGTTCACTTGCTTTTAAAGGGCAATAAATTGAACGATTCACTGGATGCAGTTTATTCTGTTTTTGCTTTTCCAGTATTGAATGATGATGTTTTAGAATACCAATTGAATATTCCAGGAAAAATAGTTTCGAGCCTGAAAATGAGTCTTGACCAAGTTGATAAATTGCTTATTTCGGGTTTAATGCGTGATGAATTTCAAAAGCAAGATCAAATTTCAAGCGTTTTCTTTTTGCGCATTAATCGTGAAAAAGGGACTATCGAAAACAAAGGAATTCATCGAATTGATAGTGATTTTAAATCGCGTTTTAT
>CALQJV010000083.1 GCA_943330985.1 Chitinophaga pinensis | reverse complement strand
TATTCTTTCGCCCATTTTGGGTTTATTAACGAATGGCTTCCGTTTACTCTTTCATCCCAATCTTCGATTACGATGGATGCGAACAATTAACGGAATCATTTTAGTTGTTGGATTAATTTGTTGCATTGTGTCAAGCTCTCTTTTGCTTCGTGAATTTAGTGCAAGTGGAAGAATCATTGAAAATGTAAAACTCTCCAAAACAAACAACGATACACTGAATATTGCCATTCAACCCGGAAGTGAAATAAACCTCAAACGCTCTCTCAAAATGGGACTTTGGA
Organism: Chitinophaga pinensis; assembly: GCA_943330985.1. The sequence continues at coordinate 5,935 of CALQJV010000083.1, read as the reverse complement.
ATTTCTATTTTAATGATGGTGAGAGTTATATCAATGGAAGAATCCAATTAAATGTTGATTCTACCGAAGAGGCTAATTTTGTTATTACAGGAGAAAAAAATGCGCGTGGTTTAGATAACAAACAGGCAATCAATCAAGCGGCGGCAAGCAACTATTATTACCGTCAAAAAGGGAATACCATTTACTTTAATCCTTATTTCAAAATAAAACAGAACATTTGGAGAAACCAGCAAGTTTCTTTGAATGTTTTTATTCCTCAAGGGAAATTTATTTCATTTAAAAATGGGACAGAGCAAATTCTAAATAACATCGCCTCAAAAGAGAATTACGATAAGGATGAGATCCTGAATGAGACCTTTCAAATGACAACAGAGGGCTTACAATGCATAACATGCAATGAAGCAGTAACTGAATAAATTGTTCGCTTACTGCTAAAATTTAAAAGAGGGAAATACAAATGGATTATAAAATCATTTCTCTTTCATTGAGTACAAAAACAAAAAAGCCGGTTCCTCTTGGAAGAAGAACCGGCTTTGAAATCTATTTAAAGATTAGTGTGCAACCGTAATCTTAGAAGTTACAATAGCACCTTTTGTATCTACTGCACGAACGATATACAATCCATTTGTGAATGTAGCCGTTGAGATTGTTAAGCGATTCGATTTGCCATTTACTGTTTCAATAGCCACAACACGTCCGCTTAAATCAAGAACTTCCACACGACTTAATTCTGTACCTGAAGGGAAACCTACAGTAACATATGAGTTCGCTGGATTTGGTGAAATTTGAAGCGTTTGGTTAGCAACATTCTGAATACCTACTGGATTTTCAGAATATGTGATAGTTGTATCGGAAGTTGTTCCTTCAACATTGATTGAATAATTCATCAACATATATCCTGGATAATCAGGAGAAACCCACAAATAAGTAGTTGTTGCTCCTGAAGTAACTGTACCTGGCAATGGAGGTAAGCCAATATATTGGTAATTATCGATTAATTTAACACGTAATACATTGTTGTAAGAACCTGCAGGTGTTGTTAAAGAACCAGAACCATCAACCAAAACATTATTTGTTCCATCAATTGAAAAATTAAGAAATGGAGATGTAATATTAACATGGTAAGGGTCATTAAATGCGCTGCTAAATGAAGCAGGGAACTGCATCACATCCATTGCATTATCATACGTAAAAGTTACTGCACCAGAAACATCTCCTGCATACGAACCAATAACTTGCAAAGCTAAACTTGATCCCACAAAATAACCTGCGCTAGAAGCACCAGCTACCTGAACCCCATAAGAAGCAAGTGGGAAGTTTGAACCACCGACAGCATCTATAGCAGCTAAATTTGTTTCGGTATAAGAAGAATCGGAAGTTGCTCCAGCAAAATTCCAAGTTTGTCCCTGACCTGCCGAACCGGGTGCAATTGGTCCATCCAAATTAACGATGTTGTGTGTTTGAGAAAATCCAACACCTGGCACCCAAGAAGATGTAATGGTTTGTGCATTTGCAACAAACGAAGAAACGACCATAGCAGCCGACAATAGAGTAAAGTTTTTCATGTGTTTTTTTTATAAAGTTAAAAAGTGTTTGATTGGTTTGTATGAAAGTATAATTAAAAGTGTTAACAATGAAATGTGTATTTGTTTCAAAATTCATCCTTCCAAACGAAATATCTACCATTGGGTTTTGTGTAAAATTCTTGTTGCCTTATTTGATGTGTAAGAATACTATTGCGATTTAAGAAAATTTCATTAGAAACACTCAACTAATGGCAATACATGCCTCTTGCAATAAATAAAATAATGAGTAAGAAAATTATAAACTTAGCGCGCTTTTGCTAATGTAAAACCAAATGTTGTTCCGATTCCAAGCGTACTTCGAACATTGATGGTTTGATTGTGTGCTTCAATAATATGCTTCACAATAGAAAGTCCGAGACCGGTTCCACCAATATCGCGCGAACGGCTTCGTTCGACGCGGTAAAATCGTTCAAACAAACGTGGGATATGTTCTTGTGAAATTCCAATTCCGTTGTCGGTAACTTCCACCAAAATATTCTCATCCATATCGTAAAAAGAAACCTTGGTCTCCCCTACTTGCTTGCTATATTTAATGGAATTCACCAATAAATTACTAATCACCTTTTGAACACTTTCCTTATCGGCCTTGACGTATATGGGTTTGTCGTAGGTGTCTTTGAAGAACAATTTCACATTCTTTTTCTCAGCACTGTATTGAATACTTGACATCGTATCGCGCGCCAATTCAATGATATCGAATTTCTCTTTGTGAAGTATTAATTGCCCCGATTCGAATTGGGTAATAATTTCGAGATCTTCTACAATATTCACCATGCGCTCCACACTTTTCTCAGCGCGTTCGAGGTAGGTTCTATTGATGGACGAATCTTCCAATCCTCCTTCCAACAAAGTCATGATATACCCTTGTATGTTGAAAATAGGTGTTTTCAATTCGTGACTCACATTCCCCAAAAACTCGCGACGGTAATTTTCCAAATTCTTAAGGTATTCAATCTCTTCTTTCTGATCTTTCGCCCATGCTTCCACGTCTTTGTTTACGGCCGAAATGATATCGGTGTTTAGATCAACCGATTTTAATTTCTGTCCTTTCTTCAATTTGAGGTTGTGGATATTCTTGTAAATGAGCTTGATTTTTCGGTAAATAAAACGCTCTACAGCAAACTGAAACAGGAAAAATGAAAGTACAAATGTGAATATCAATACAAACACCGGAACCCAAATGGTGTATTCTCGATGAAGTATATATTCAAAAACACCAACGAGAAACCCTACGCATATTGAAAACCAAAATGCAAGAAAAAGTGAAAGACTTCGAGGTGTTGATGTATTGAGTCTTTGTGCAAATGTTAACCGGGGTATTGCTTTAGAATTCAAATTTATATCCTACTCCTTTAATTGTGCGAATGTATGAATCTCCTAATTTCTCCCGCAATTTACGAATATGAACATCGATGGTACGATCGCCAACAACGACATCATCACCCCAAACGTTTTTCAAAATATCTTCACGGGTGAATACTTTACCTGGACGAGAAGCAAGCAAAGAAATGAGTTCAAATTCTTTTTTGGGAAGATTGATGGAAAGGTTATCTTTCTTAATCAAGTATTTTTCTCGGTCAATAACAAAACCGTTCATCTCAACAACTTCTTCATCGCCAATATTTCCTTGACGGCGCAGAATTGCTTTGATTCTCGAAACAAGAACTCTAGGTTTTATTGGCTTGTTGATGTAATCGTCGGCACCGGCATCGAATCCGGCAATCTGAGAATAATCTTCATTTCGGGCTGTTAGAAATGCAATTAAAACATCCTTTAATTCGGGTGTTTCTCTTATTACTCTACAGGTTTCAATACCATCTAAATCGGGCATCATAACATCCAAAATGATAATCTGTGGTCGCTCTTTCTGAGCCATCAAAATAGCATCTTTCCCATTGCCACACGTAAATACTTCGAATCCTTCTTTGACTAAATTGTAACTGATAAACTCCAAAATATCGGGCTCATCGTCAACTAACAAGATTTTAATTTTCTCGGTACTCATGAAACTCGAAATGTTAAATTACGTGTGCGAATGTATTACTGAAAAAATGAATCAACGTTAAATTGAAGTTATGAAATTGACACAATTTCAATTGTTTTTCATTTAAAGTAGAAGTTAAAATTAACTTTTTTGTGTTTATTAACCTATTTTCATTCATACCATTTTGTTTTTCCATTTTCCAGTTTGCATATACATTCTTGAAAATAGAAACAACGCAATAAAATAATAAGGTTCTGTTAACCAAATAAGGAAAACATCGGCTTTCAAATAAATACCTAAAACCCACGCAATCAACAAATAGGAGGCTATAGCAATGGTTTCTATAAAGAGAGCCATTTGCGTATTGCCTGATCCTGAAACGCCACTATACCATGTCATTGCAGGTCCAAAAAACAAAAGCGCAGCCGAGATCATATACAGTGTAGGAATACAATCTGTAATTAAACCCGTTGCATTTTTATTCTCTATGGCCAAGCCCAAAATAAATTCGGGAAAAAGGAGGTTAGCCAAAATAAAGGGGGAGGCAAAAAGCAAGGACAGGATTGTTATTTTTTTGAGCAAAGGAATCACATCTTGCAAACGATTTTCGCCAATAGTGAATGAAACCAAGGTGTTTGAAGCCGAACTCAATCCCCAAAATGGCACCATTTGAAACATATAGATTATACGAATAACCACCGAAATGGCTAAAGCGCGTTCGCCACTTTGTTCAATAATGATAAAGAATAAAAAGCATCCTGCATGAGAAAGAAAATTCTGAAACATCACAGGAGAGGCAATTTTACTCATGTTACGAATCAAGTCGGGCTGCCATTTCCAGGCTCTAAAAAGTGCATAGGTTTGATGAAATCTTCCAAAAAACGCATACAAGGCAAAGCATAATAACCCAATAATTTCGGATAAGGAAGAAGCAATTGCGGAGCCTTCAATTCCCCAAGCTGGCATTCCCCAATGCCCGAAAATTAACCCGTAATTGAGAATGACGTTCGCAAATGCCGTGGCAAATGTGCTTCCAATGATAATTTTTGCACTCGAAACACCAATAAAAAATGCCCGATAACCAAGATTCAAAAGCGCAAACGTAATCCCCCAAGCACGATTATCGAGGTAGCTAATCGCTGCTTCCAATACAGCTGGCGACTTAACCAAATACTTCAAAATTGGTGGACCTAAAACATCCATTCCCAACCAAAGCACCAAGGACATCGTCAGCAAAAGCAACATGCTATTATCGAAAATTTCACCAATCTGATGGTACTTTCGTTCGCCATGTCGGCGGGCAATTAGAATTTGAACTCCCGTCGAAAACCCAAGTCCGAGAATGTAAACCGTCATGTAAAACAATCCAGCCAAACCAACAGCAGCGAGCGAAACCTCATCAACACGCGCCATGAAAAACGCATCGGTTGCAAGAATTACGTTTTGAGCAACACCGCCTATAATGATTGGTAATGCCAATCGAATGATGTGCGAGTAGGAAGATTTGGAAGTGGAAAAAGTCATGGAAGATTTATCTAACCAAAACAACCAAACCTTTCAAATACTCACCTTCAGGATGATAAATGCTCACCGGATGATCGGCAGGTTGAGTAAGTTGATGGAGAATTACAACTTCCCTTCCAGCTTCTATTGCCGCAGCTGTTACTGTATTTCTAAAAAGTTCACGATCGACTACTTGCGAACAAGAAAACGTAAACAATAAACCATCGGGACCAATCTGTTCCATTGCCATACGATTGATGCGTTTGTAGGCTTGAACAGCCCGGTGGCGTGCATCTTGGTGCTTCGCAAACGCAGGCGGATCGAGCACGATTACATCGTATTCGCCTTGATTCGATTTCAACCATTCGAGCACATCAGCACCAATGGCCTGGTGTGAATCTTCGGAAAATCCGTTTACCTCAACATTCTTTTTGGTAAGTTCGATGGCCTTCTTGGAACTATCAACCGAATCGACACGATTTGCTCCTTGTGCCAAAGCATACACCGAAAATCCTCCAGTATAACAGAAGGTATTTAATACTGTTTTATTTAATGAATAACGACCAAGCAATTCACGATTGTCACGCTGATCGATGAAGAATCCAGTTTTTTGCCCCGTTTGAAAATCGACTTCAAAGCGATGACCATTTTCCACATAAACTTCCTCGTTTAATTCACCTACAAGAAATCCGTTTCCACCATCTTTACCAAGTGCTTCGGACGATTTATCAAATACTTGAGAGATGATTCCCTCACTTTGATTTACAATGGCTTGTGCAATTGCTTTGCGCGCTTCGTACATGCCATGCGAGTGACACTGAACTACAGCGGTCGATCCATACACATCCACAATTAATCCGGG
>CALQJV010000082.1 GCA_943330985.1 Chitinophaga pinensis | reverse complement strand
GCCCATACGCTAATGGGCGCGTTCCGTATTGCTCACGGTTTAGGTAGCTCAACAATGTGAATACATTTTCAGGATTGTTTTCATCCATTGGAGTATCAGCTGCCGAACGAATTAATATCATTCCATAACTACCATATCCAATAAGCATGGCAGTAATACACAATGTTAATGTATTAGCAAGAACAAAATTCTGACGAGGTCCATAGATGAAATAAGCCAAGATTCCTCCAGCTATAACACCCATCCATCCCAAAACCAATAACAACAAAATGGCCGTAACAACAAATGTAGGATGTTGAATTCCTTTACGGGAATAGTTTAGTGCGAATATGATTGCGGTTATAACAAGTAAAATGTAAACAAGAGCACCACTTCCAAATGGAAGACCTAGACTATTCGAAAATAACAACTCGAATGAAGCAGCGTTTCCTACAACCTTTGAAATTAATCCAAATTGAATCATTCCCAAAATGAGCATACCAAGCGCACCTGTAATGAAAATACCCATGCGTGTTGGTTTGAACTTTCGGAAATAATAAATGTATCCAATTGCTGGAATGGCCAATAGGTTCAATAAGTGGATACCGATTGATATACCCATCAAATAAGCGATGAGTACAATGTAACGATCGGCAAAAGGTTCGTCGGCTACTTCTTCCCATTTCAACATTGCCCAAAATACAACAGCGGTAAAGAAAGATGATGTAGCGTAAACTTCGCCCTCAACAGCCGAAAACCAAAACGTATCCGAAAATGTATAAGCCAATGCTCCTACCAAACCACTTCCTAAAATGGCAAACAGATTTCCGTTATCCAATACCTTACTTGTTCCTACAAGAAGTTTTCGTGTAAGGTGCGTGATTGTCCAAAATAAGAATAGAATGGTGCCAGCAGATGCCAATGCAGAAAGCATGTTCATCATGAATGCCACTTTGGATGTATCGCCAAAGGCAAATAAAGTAGCAACACGACCCAATATCATAAAGAAGGGAGCTCCGGGTGGATGTCCAATTTGAAGCTTATAGGCTGTTGCGATAAACTCGCCACAATCCCAGAAACTAGCGGTAGGTTCGACTGTAGAACCATAGGTATACATAGCGACTGCAAATGCCAGCCAGCCAAAAACATTATTCAGAAGTTTGTACTGCTTCATAGTTGTTATAGGTTGAGATGATTTCGGTAAAATGGATTTCTCACCGAAAACTCGACGAAAATAGGAAACTACTTGCAATTCATACGAAAACAAATAGAAAGTTTTCAGCATTCTATCGTGAACACTGCTCTTTAACTCTTCTAGCTGCAATTTATTGGTCTGTTATTCAGCAACATCAAAAAATATTCAAGGAAAGAATTTTGGATGATTGGGTTTTACTGAAGTTTTTCTATTTTTGCGCCCTATCATTCTGTCCGATGGTGTAACTGGCAACACGTCTGATTTTGGTTCAGAAGAGTCTAGGTTCGAAACCTAGTCGGACAACAAAACCCGCTTTCAGAGCGGGTTTTTTGTTTTTAATCCCCAACATGTCCCCAATAAAGAGAATTCATCTATTTAATCTTTCCTCTCTTTCTTCGTCCGATTCCGTTCTAACAATAACCTGAGGTTCTATATATTGATGCTCAATTGTGTTCATCGAATTGCTTCTTGGGAGAACGAATAAGAGCAAACGATCAAGCACACATTCATTCCTAGGATTTAATTTAAATCGGCCAAGCAAAATCAAACTGCTTCATATCCATCCATCAATTTTTCAAATTCATTCAATACTTCCATTGAATCCTTGCTGGTTAATATAGATTCTTTTGCAAGTTGTTTTTTCAATATACGTCTTTTGTTTAAGGTATTATAAATGTGAACCGCCTCGTTTATATAGTCATTGCGGGATATTTTTAATTGAGTCGTTATTTCTTCAGTCTCCACAAATACAGCGTCTTCGAGTTTTATGTTATTGATTTCATAAATCTTTTTTCAAAGTCACACATTAAAATTAAATACGATACAATGATCCTTAAGAAGGATAAATTAAAGAGAATTTTTAATCTATAAGCAACACAGCTCCTCGTTCGTCAAAACTTGAATTGTCGGGAAGTTTGAAACGAATGCGATACACATATATGCCCGATGGCGCCAAGGTAAATTGGTATTTCCCATCCCATGCTTGTTCGGGATCTTTTGTGTAAAAAATACGTTCGCCCCAACGGTTAAAAATCATGAATTCATATTCCGTAGCCAATTTCTCAAACAATCCGATGGGTTTAAATTCATTATTCCCTCCAAAATTGCCAGGTATAAATGCAGTGGGAATATAAATGGTTGGTTTTTGAAGGATGCAAATACGGTTACTGTAACTGGTATCCCGAAAATTATATTGATTACCATTTTGCTCGATGGCTTGAACATAATAACAGTATTCTATTAATGTATCTACGATCTCTGCAACATTGTCGCGGTAGGTTGTATCGAGTTGATTATTAACCAATGCTGAATATGTTTGACCATGATTGAGCGACCGAAATACATTGTACCGATCTACGCCTGCATCCCAATCGCCATAAGTATTCCATTCTAGTTTATTCAAAAATCCATCATCGGCAACGCCTTTCAAATAAATGGAACGTGCTCGATTCGATTCCTTGGAAGCACTGTCGCATTTATCAATTAACTGGTATTTGTAAGAATAACTTTGAGAAGAAGACACTGCCGAAACATCTGTAAAATCGGCATAAACGGAATTTGGAATGAGGTAATTCTCTGAAATAACTTGGTAACTCCCATTCCAAGAATCGGCCCTCAGCACTCGGTAAGAAATAATATCGGAGGCGGTATCGATAAAGCACTTCGAATACACCGAACCATCTGGCAGAACAGTTGCCTTTCTTAAATAGGCGAATTGGGGAAGATCTTGCACGTCGGCATTAAAACAAATTTTATTGGATGAACTTGATGCCGATAATCCTGAAAAAACTGCCCGGATATAATAGCAGTAATCGCCACCTTGAAGCAAATTAGACACACTATAATTTGTAATTAAACCAGAGGTTGTTCCAATTAAAATAAATGCTCCGGAATTTACTTGTTGATAAATCTGATAGGAATCCGGTTGAGTGCCCCATCCACTGTATGGACTCCAAGATAAATCGACACGATTAAGGCAGGATGATAAATCATAACGCAGAAAAATACTGCTATGAAAAACCGAGGTGTCGCCCAAATTATTGCAATTGTCGATGGCTGCAACTCCAAACGTTATAGGTCCATTCGAGGGATTTAAACCAGTTGCAATGTAGCTGGTCGTATTTATTCCAAGCACTGAATCGATGCTCAGAACCAGCCCATTTTGCATCTGAAAAATATAGTACGCGCGTGTATCGGTTGATGTAGAAGGTTCCCAACCAAGCAAAATATTATTTCCTAAAATTTGCACGGAAATCGAATCCAAGAAAGGCGAATCAGGTGCTTGATCGTTACTAAACGGACCACCATCGATGTTCGATTTTGAGATACAACCAGATGCATCAGAAATCTTAATTTGGTAATTGATTGTTTGTAAACAGCCAATCATTACATCCGAAATACTTGTTGTATTACTTGTGATAAACGGCGAAAAAACTGCTGGTAAAATTTGCTTATCAATAGCATAAGGCAATTGAGTAGATGGCAATAATGGATTCGATAAAGCATTCCAAGCGATATCAATTTGTCCCGAACCGGCATCGGTCACATTCACATACAAGGTTTGTAACGTGTCGGCAGCTGGCGCTAATACGATTCCACCACAACCAGAGCGAGCGCGTATCATATAAAACACAGAACCCGAATTGGCACCAACTCCCGTTAAATCGGTGTAGGTTGATTGATTGATATTGAAAATACTATCGACTACAGTATATGGTCCATTGATGGAATTTGCTCTGAAAATATGGTAACTATTGAAGACACTTTGGGGATCGGTTGATGGAATCCAAGAAAGTTTAACATCACCGGCGGGTAAAACTTCTAAACACCTCAACGAGGGCGATGGAGTTAAAGGTGGAGCCGTAACAATTACAGTAATTGTTGCGCGTTTGAATTGAGGGGCCGGACAAAAGTCGTCTTGAAATGTGATGACAAATGTGTAAGCCGTTTGTGGCGCATAACATCCTTCATCAATATTGATATACAAGTGAGCGCAGGTTGTTTCCCAATTGAACGTAATAGGTTGGTTGTTTACAAGCACGATAGATGGATTAGGTGCTGGATTCAACGTTGCGCAAGGTGGATTGTAACAACCCGATAAAGCATCAGTAAAACCAGCCCCAAACTGTCCACCCGAAGCCATGACACTCATGGTTTGGGGCATACCGATCGGCAAAATATCGAATTCGGAACCAAGTAAGTCAAAGTTAACTGTTTGTCCTGCTTGCACTGTTATAGCATAAGATGGAGAACCTGAAATAGGATCTACAAAAGGAGCTGAAACTATGGGAGGATTATTTACTCCACAATCGGTAATAATTACTTGAATTTCACGAAAAACTTCCGAAATAAGCTGCCCACATCGGTACGAAGAAACTTTAACAACTGTAACAAAACTGCCTGTATAAAATGGCTGCAATGATATTTCTCCAGTAAATGTATTTAATGTTGCCGGCACGCTGTTATTTTGTAATGGACCTGGCAATGGACTAGTTACTGAATATGCTGGAAGTCCACTAAATTGATCAATCGGATAGGGAATTGCTGGTGGATTTGTTGAAGTAAAAGCAACATTATCGGCGATATCTTCTAAGGCATTGGCGAAAGCATAAACCAAGGAATCTTTATCCCGATCGAATGCATTGTGATTGTATGAATACACATTTCCATTGCAAATTACCGCAGATGGTCGTTCTTTGAATTCAGGCGATGAATCGAAACAGGGAGACTCATTCATGCCATTGTGTGGATACATAATAGCTCGCAATGTAAAGCCAGGTAAATTAGTGGCATCTATATTTAAGTTACTGATTGCGGCATTTCTACAACAATTTGAGTAAGTAAATATCCATCCTTGCGCAGGAGGTATTCCCGATAAGGTAATTGGTGCTGAAGTTAAGATGTGCTCTTGAATGGAACCATCCAATGCCGAAGGCCCCTGAACTAAACAGGATGGATTCGGAAGCATGGCATTGCATTGTGGAGAAATGTCGGTAATAGAAAGTACCGACATCGGAATGACCGAAACAGAAGGATGGTTGTGAACACGAATGCTAATGGGATATTGAACTTGAAATGCATCGCGGCAATCTTTGTAAAGCTTCAAGGTGAAAATATATTTCCCATTTCCTTGACAAGCCCAAGTAATTTCACCACCCATCAAATGCGTTGCATTGGATGTTTTTGAAAACATCAGCAACATGATAATCAGGGAGAAATGGTATTTGGTGAATTTCATTCTGGGTAAAATTAAAAATTATTGTGAGTCGCAACTATCAAAAATGAATTTGCGCTGATTGGATTGTTTTTTTGTTATTTTTACCCAAACCGCTTGATAATATTTTTTACATATTCAGCATGAAATATTCAATTTTACGCTACTTTTTAGCTTTTGCCCTGTTTTTTTCTTTGACTAAAACAGATGCGCAAAACATACTTATATACACCGAAGATTTTGAAAATGGCCCTGGAGCATTTGGTTTAAATACTTCAAACGAAGTTGGAACAAATACAGGTCAAAATAAATGGACGGTGAATAATTTGTTCAGTGGAGCGGGCATTTATCCCAATACAATCAGCCAAGACAGTACTACTGGAGGATTAATAAACTTTGCCCCTTTTAGTCATTATTTGCACATTCAGGACTCGGTTGCAGCAAGCACACAAAATGTTGGAAATGCCAATTTTAGTAGCAGCGATGCATCCGATCGATTTACCTCAACATCTGGATTTTGCACGTTAGGATACGACAGTGTTCGTATCGCATTTTATTTCAATTGCATTGGAAATGCAGGTGCTAGTGCGCAATTGTATTACCAGTCCGATGGAGGTGCTTGGACGGCAATACCTGGAGCGGTTTTCAGCAATCAACCCAAATGGAATTACGTCGAATTTTTTGACGAAGGCTTCGATAATAAAAGCAATTTACGTTTGGGTTTTCGATGGACAAACGATGGATCTGGTGGAAGTCCAACCGGTTCAATTGGAATTGATGGTATTCGGGTTGTTGGAAAATATGCACCCGAAGTGTATAACATTCGCTTAGAGCTCGACAGTAT
>CALQJV010000081.1 GCA_943330985.1 Chitinophaga pinensis | reverse complement strand
TCTCACGGGGAAAATGCTGTTTGCTGATCTGATATTAAACGACCATTTATCATTAAACCTCCATGTTCCTCCAACAGTGAAAGAAAGGTCAAACGGCTTAAATTGTTCACGAGAAGAATAAATTCCACTCATATCTCCATAATTATCCTCTTCCCTACTTCCAAAAAAAACTCCAAGCGATGGACCAATTTCGAGATTCAGTTTCTTGTTATAATCGTATTGAAATACAAGCGGTACTTCGATATAATGTAAGCGTAACAAATACAATGTTGGGATAGAATCGCTTGGATGTAGATTCTTGTGGGCACCTTTTCCTAAATAGGCCATTTCCATTTGAAGGGCGGATTTTTCACCCAATTTCATGCGAACAAATGCGCCTAAAGTTGGACTTAGCTTATTATAACCAGCTAAGTTATCACCAGTTATTTGACTGGTATTGATGCCGAAAAGTAAGCCGCCTTGAAATACTTTCGTATTAGCATTCTGAGAAATCCCTAAAATTGGTAACAGGAAAGCAAGTGCAAAAAATAAAATTGGTCTGAGATACGACATCAGTTTATGTCTTTATCTTCGGCCTGAACTACTTCTTTTGATGCAGTTCGAGTTAAAACAGCAACAACAGAAACACGGTTAGCATTCCATATGGCTGGAAGTGTATACGAAGCGGTTGTGATAAATTCCTCTCCTACTGCATAAGTTGTTTGAGCACTTAATGTATCACCCCAAGCACCATTCATACCCGCACGAAGCATGTGTCGATGTGTGTAGGCTTCAATTAATGAAGGACTTGGAACATTATAATCTTTTTGAGAACTTACAATACTGTCTTCTGTGAGATAGAGAATTATATTTAATCCCTCAGCAATGTCTTGAAGAATCTTGGTTCTAACAGAAACATTCAATGAGCGATCGGTTGCCGAATATGTTGGTGTAATCCACATAAATGCTTCTGGAGGCAAATCTAATAATTCACCTGATTTTGCTTCCCAAGCATCTTTTGAAAGAATTGTAATACCATCAAATGATTTTCTATTTACTAAGCCATTGGGAAGACCCGCTATTTCATTTCCAAAATTCTGCTCTATTTCATTTCCAATTGAAGTGCGATAATCATTAGGATAATGCGTGCCTGATGGCTCCGCAAAGAAACCCACATGTAATGCCATTGAAACAATTTTATCCCCTCTTAATTGACGAATTTGCTCTAAAACTTCGGCTGCTCTTGGACAATTCCCACATGTTTGACCAGTAAAGTCTTCAATGAAGACTTTACGCATAACAACCTCTGTATCATTTACAGCAGTTGTTGGAACCGCTTGACCATAAGGAGCATCAATTTTATCGCAACTAGAAAAAACTATTACTAGCAATGCTGAAAAAAATAGAAGAGCATTTTTCATAATACTAAATTTAAACATATATCGGCGGCTTTTGAATTAAAAACTGCTTGTTATAGAGATTGAAAAACCATTGGATGCAGGTACATTTCGACAAACACCACCAACACAAAAAATACCTGCACGCTGACGACCATATTGAAGCATGATTCGATTGCCGTTTTTATTAAAACCTGTATTTCCTGTAATATAATGAATCTGCTTATTGGAATCCGGATTTCCATAATTGTATTGGTCTAAAACAGCAACAAACCAATTGGGAGCAAACGTATATTCAATCATTCCCATTGCCCAACTTCCAAAATCTTGCTTACTTAAAAGAGACTGCGCTTCAACACGAATTGTATGTGATGCATTGATTTTATATGCCACATCCACAACAGCCATATCAGCGAAGATTGTTCCGAATCCACTTAAACCTTGAATAACATCTTTGTTGTAAACCCAATTCAAATACATAACCGTTGCTTTCCATTTTGTATTGAATTTTCGATGTATTTCTATATGAAAATCACGGAAAATCATCTGTTTCCCAACTTGGAAAAACTGAGAAGAATACCCTAAAGTATCATTTTCAACGGCATTTTTTACAATATCATTCGTTCCCGAAAAATTAAACTTTATTTCAGTACCATATTTGCCTCCTAACTTTGATCCCTTTTTTAAACGATAATTGACTTCAGCTTGAAATCCCATTTCTCCGTTGGGCTGAGTTGCATATGGATAAATAGTTGCAGGCAAGTTATATGTATGTTGCTGCGCCATTGCAGGCAAGAAATTCACATTTGAATTAATACCAATTGCGGATCTATCTGAGCGAAAATCGAAATTATCGAGACGTTTTGCTGATAAAAGAACACCGATTCCTTTTGTAGAATAGGTGGTAGTAATGGATAATGCTTGACCTGGATGATATATGGTATTGTTGGTTGAATTGGGGTCATTGATTTTATAACCATATTCAGATTGCACATTGAATTTACCACGAATAATATTTATTCTTCCTGAGAATGCAGCCACATTTTCGGGAAGATTATAAAAATCGGATTGATCTTTTTGATAACGACTTACGGCGCTACCACCAAAAATGACTGCAGTTTTTGCATTTTCAAGTTGAGGAACTAATTCATTCACATTTACTTCCAAATCAAATGCACGGATAATTCCAGGACTTAAAGCAAAGAATGCGCGTTGACGAGCTATTAATCCTTTCAAATAAAGTCCTTTTATTGGTTGATATCGAACACGAAATCCGTCAAAAGCATTGTCGTAACCCAATCCTCGTTCTTCGTAGGCACGTAATACCATACCTCCGCCAAATTGCTCATAGAAATTACCGGCTGTTGCTTCCAACTTGTCGTTTTTGTACGAAGCAAATTTGAAGGTAATACCTGATCCTTTGTAACGAGAGTCGAAACCCTGCATTACATTCAAATAATTCTCATAACGAATACCTCCGGTAAAATTTCCTTTCGTATACCAAAGGTTCATAAAACCATTACTCAGTATCTTTTCTGGAACAGCAGGTGCTCCAATCAAAGAATCTTGATTATAATATTGAGCGTCTAATTGAAAATTACCATGTAATTCTCCTTGCTCAATTGTTTGAGCTAAAACTGAATTGCCTGCTATTGATAGCAATAACAAGGTTCTTAAATAAAATTTCATTCTAAATTTCAATTCAAAGGTTTTCCTTCGGCGAGCTTTCTCACCATTTCATAAAGCTCTTTCTCACTGCCTTCAGTGTATCCGTTATGCTGCCAAACAATTTCTTTATTCCCGTTTACTAAAAATGTTTGAGGTGGATTGTTCACATTGAGTGCACGTTTTAAATCGGAATTTGAATCGAGGTAAATATCATAAGTCCACCCTCTTCCATTTACAAATGGAGCCACTTTCATAGCATTCCTGGAATCATCAATCGAAACAGCAATAATTTTAACCCCTGTTTCTTTTACCCATTCCTCATACACCTCATCAATATTGGTTAATTCGGCGATACAGGGTTTACACCAAGTTGCCCAAAAATTAATAATCATCGGTTTTCCACCATTATCGAAATCGGCAGAATTGAACGATTTTCCATCGAGTGTTTTAATATCAACCGAAGGCAAGGGACGTTTATTATCTAAAACTTGCGCAGATAAAATCCCTGAAAAAAGGAGAGAAAAAAGAAGTGTTTGTTTCATAATCGTGTAAAAATAGAAAAACCGGGAATTTCTTCCCGGTTTTCTATAAAAATTGTGCCTTAATTTTAACGATTGATACTGATCAATTGTGTTTGAACACCTTGAGATGTAATCATCATCATTGAATAAACACCAGAAGCTTGAGATGATAAATCTACTTGGTAAATGTAATCGCCTGGAGTTAAACTTCCTAAATCGCGAGAAGAAACCAATGAACCTAGCATGTTGTAAACACGGATGCTCACATCTTCGTTTTTAGTCATGTTCATTGTAACATTGCAAATACCAGTGGATGGATTTGGGTAAACATTTAAAGAAGCTGCAGAAAGTTCTTCTCCGATTGATGTAACACCATAGCTAATGCGTTTTGCATCAGTAGCACCAAATTCACCACCAGAAAGAACTACAGTTCCATCAGAAGTAGTTACTTCATAACCACCTTGACCATAGTTACAGCACATACCATCACCATATGCATCTAGCATTTCAAATTTATAGCAATCCATAGCTGGAAGCGTAACAGTAACTTCAGGTTGAACAGTTGTTCCAGAAGCCGCTAAATCGGTATAAGGACCTCCTGAAGCTAAAACAGCATTGTTTCCTTTGCGAATTTTCCAAGATGATTCAGTTCCGTATTGGTCTGTTGTAATTTTTACAATTAACGAAGTGTTTGTAACCTCAGGAGCTAAAGTGATTGTTTGCGAACCAATATTATCTGTAGGAGCAACATCATTCCCTGTAGTATAAACAGTAAACTCAACATCTGTACTTGGAGAAGTAAACAAATTAGCACCAACATTTACTTCAACTGATTGAAACTGCTCCAATGAACCAGTCCAATCACGGTAAGCTACCGTTGTTCCATTCACTTTTGCAGCAATACCTGCAGAAGTAAGTGTATTAACACCTTTGTTTTGAATTAACACTTTCATTTGAGAAATATATCCACAAGTAGCAGTTTCTCCAGTGTAAGAATCTAAAACAGCATCAATTGGATTTGCACAAGCGCGAGCATTAGCGATATGCTGAGATACTGGCCAGTAAGCACCTACTTCAGAAGGGCTGATATGCCAAACACGACGGCTAGGGCAAATCATATACAATGTTGGGAAGAATCCAATTTGAAGTGTGTTAGCTGCTGCTGCGTCATCACACAATGGAAAAGTTGTACCTGCAGTCCAATCACCTTGTGTGTTAGTTCCAATACCACTGATTAGATCAACTGCTGTAGTACCATCACCTTCAATCCAAAAAACACGAACCTCATCAGTTCCTGTAGGACCATATTGTGTGTATAAATCATCTAAAATATGCGTCTGGTGAAAACCCCAGCATGGACCACACCATGTTGCTGAAACATCGATGAAAATCGTTTTCCCTCCAGAAATTAAAGCATCAATGTCATAGGTGTTGCCGTTAAGATCTGTTAAATTAATTCCTGCAGGTAGAATTGAACCATTGGCCAACTGCCCGTATGAGTTTGCAGCAAAGAATGTCATTGCTGCAACAAAAGTTGATTGTAAAATTTTTTTCATAGTGAATTTGAGAAATAGGATTGAATAGCAAATCTATTAAATAATAAATACTATTATATACTAAACTAAATTATTTTTGCTTTCAATGAACTGATTGTTTTTTAAATCTCAGAAAATCGTAAATTGCAAACAAATTTATGGAAAATGGAAAAGGTATACGTTAGATATTTCTTAACAGGTTTATTGGTACTTTCATTGAATTTAGTTCATGCCCAAAGCATCATTGTTAATTCTCCTAACCCAACCATTGTTGTAGGTTCGGCAGATGCAGATGAACTTGAAACAGGTATTGAGATTGCGAACATTTCTTCTGAACAAAAAGATATTAAGGTTCGCAGAACGATGCTAATTTCAATAGATAGCACCTCCAATTATTTCTGCTGGACAGCATGTTACATTCCGAGCGTTAGTTTATCTCCTAATGCATTAACTATAAATGGAGGTAATACAGTTAACAATACTTTCACTTCCCATTTTAAACCAAGTGGTCACTCTGGAATTTGTGAAATTCAGTATACATTTTTTGATGCCAATAACCCGCAAGATTCAGCGAACGTAGTTGTTCGTTATGAAATTGCACCAGTTGGAATTTCTAAAATTTCAACTATTACCTCGTTAAAAGCTTTTCCAAATCCTGCGGATGATAAAGTTACGCTTTCATTTACGCGTAATTCATTGAATGGCAAAGGCAATATTGAACTATACAATATGTTAGGATCCAAAGTATTCTCGCAACAGGTTGAAGACATGGATGGAACAATTACCATCGCAACTGAAAACCTAAAAGCGGGTCTTTATTTTTACTCTCTCAATGATGGTGGACAAAGTACGCGTCCGGGTCGTTTAACTATAAAACATTAATTTTAAAACTCTTTAAATTAAAGGGCCGGTTTTCCGGCCTTTTTTATTGTATGGATATTACACCAGGCCATTGGGTTTTTGCAGCCATTTTCATGTTGGTTTTCATTTCGGGCATTATATGGAGTTTTCGGAAAGATAGAACCGTAAACCGACGTCAGTTTGGAAATACAAATATGCTCGCCTTAATAATTGGAGGCGGCATTTTACTTTTAATCATTCTAAAATTCGCCTTGCGATTTTTCAATAAGCACTAAAGTTTTTTTTC
>CALQJV010000080.1 GCA_943330985.1 Chitinophaga pinensis | reverse complement strand
TTCGAGTTTTGGTGGTTGAAGACAATGACATAAACCTCGAGATTTCCATTGACTTACTCGTTGATGTTGGAGTTATAACTGATTTTGCCCGTAATGGATTAGAGGCCGTTGATAAAATAAAAGAAAATGTGTACGACGTTGTTTTGATGGACATTCAAATGCCTGAAATGGACGGTCTAACGGCAACTCGTGAAATAAGGAAAGATAGTCGTTTCGATAAATTACCAATTCTAGCTATGACTGCACATGCCATGAAAGGGGAGCGTGAAAAAAGCTTACAGGCTGGTATGAACGACCACATTACCAAACCCATCGATCCACATTTACTTTACACTGCTTTGAGTTTTTACACCAAGGGCATAGAAGTGAAGGGTGCAGCAATTGCCCGAAAAAGTATGGATAACATCGATGCTCCTTTTAAAATAGAAGGAATCGAAGTCGCTGAAGGATTATACAGAACAGGAAATAAAATTACGCAATACGAAAAATTATTGCGCTCGTTTGCTTCGCATTTTAAGCATGTAACTGACGAAATCTCTCCATTCTTAGCAAGTAACAACTCACATGAACTTGCAGCATATTTTCATACAGCAGCAGGTGTTTCTGGGAATATTGGTGCCAATCAACTTTATGAAAAATTGATTAGTTTATCTCATTATTTTAAGCAGTTAACTTCCGAAGGACTTATTTCAATTCCGTCTGAACAAATTGTCAAATGTGAGCAAGTGGCAAAAGAAATGGAAGCATTAACTGAGCAAATCTTTGCCGTTGTTAAAGTGGCAGAGATTGAGAGCGGTGCTTTAATTGAAATTTCCAGTCAAGAACTACAGACTAAATTTGAAGAGCTTAGAAAACTCATTGAAAATAATGACTCTGGAGCAGTTGAACATTGCGAAAGTCTTATGCAGAAATATAAAATCCCCGAAGAAATAAAAATTGAACTTCAAGCTGTGAGTTCACAGTTGGATCAATTTGAGTTTGACGAGGCATTATCTATCCTTAATAAAATAAGTCATGTTGTATAAATCGGAGCAGCAACCCGTCATTCTTGTTGTAGACGATTCAGTAGAAAATCTGCAGGTTTTATCTGCATTACTGAAAGACTTTTACCGAATTAAAATTGCCAAGAGCGGTGAAAAAGCATTAGAAATACTTGCACAAGATAGACTTCCTGATCTCATTTTACTTGACGTTATAATGCCCGGAATGGATGGTTTTGAAGTCTGTAAAGCCATTAAAGAAAACCCGTTAACACAAAAAATTCCCGTTATATTCATTACTGCACTTAACGAAGTGATGGATGAAACAAAAGGATTTCGTTCGGGAGGAGCCGATTTCATTACGAAGCCATTTAATCCCGATATTGTATTAGCACGCATCAAAACACACCTTGAATTGCAGGCAGAGCGTGTTAAATCGGAAGCCTTATTGCGTGTATTACTTCCCGAAAATGTGATTTCAGATTTAATATCAAAGGGCTCACATACACCAGAAATCCACGAAAATGTTAGTATTCTATTCTGCGATTTTGTCGGATTTACTAGCATTACAACGACCATGACGCCGGTTGAACTTATCGAAGAACTATCTTCTATCTTCAGCGAATTCGATGAAATCTGTTCCAGAAATGAAGCTACTCGAATAAAAACCATTGGTGATGCCTATATGGCTGTATGTGGTTTAAACGGAAAGCATGCCGACCATGCAGCAAGACTTTCAAGAGTTGGCTTGGGCTTTATAGAATATTTAAAGAAACGTAATCTACAACCCGGTCCCGATTGGATTTGTAGAATAGGCATTCATTCGGGAAGTGTTATTGGTGGAATTGTTGGTAAAACGCGCTTTGTTTACGATGTTATGGGCGATAGTGTAAATGTAGCTGCGCGTGTTGAAAGCAATGGCAGACCTATGCGCGTTGCCATAACGCAAGAAACATTGTCACTGATTTCTGCCGAATTTGAATTTGAATCAATTGGGGAAGTAAATCTAAAAGGAAAAGGAGAAACCCCGTTGTTCCTGATAAAGGACTAATGTTGAGGTTGCTTAATTATTGATTTAATTTCTCAACAACCTTTTTTAGATTTTCTTGCAATCCGGGTGTTCTTTTTTGAATAGAATAATTGGTGTGAAAACGATGCGCATTAAGAAATTTCACTTGCAAATTGTTCCAAGCTAGCGAATCCGAAATTTCATTGTTTCGGTTCATTTCGCGAAACAAGGCATCTCCAATAGGAAAAAAATCGTCTCGTCCCAAATAATCTAAATCGGCATCGCAGATTACCTTATCCAATAAAGAAATAGGTTGTTGAGGCATGCGTGTAGCCAGTATACACTGTGATATAATTGATTTATCCTGTTCGGATATTTCAGAATCTTTTGCTGAATCAAGAAAAATTTCTACACTTTTCTCTTCGTGCTTTGCTCGTTGAAAAAGAAAACCGGTATCGTGAAATAATGAAGCAATCTGAAGCAAAAGCAACTCCTTCTCTGAGAGATTTTCAGTTCTTCCGATTACCTGACTTTGTTCTATGACATCCAACGTATGCCTAGCATTATGATACTCACATAGATGATCAAGCTCCTTCTTTAAGCTGTCTATTATGACCTCAAACTGAATATTAAAAAAACGCTCTAAGGCTTGCATCTTCTTTTTTATTTCAAATAAACAGCATTCTATTTGAATAAGCTGTATAATTTTGTGATTTTCGTGCAGCCAAAAATAAACAGAACATTTGAATATCACCCAATAAAATAAATTTATGAATCTCCAAAAAATCCTTGTGCCTTTTGACCTTCGTGAAGACAGCTACAGTGCACTCAATCACGCAGCCTTCTTTGCTAATCATAGCGCGGGAGAGATTGTTATTTTACATATCATAAAAAACGCCCAGGATAAAGCGGAAGCAGAAAGAAAACTGCAACCTTTTCTTCAAAAATTATCCGCAGAGTTTCAGGGAAAGGTAAGTTCAATCATTGAAGTTGGGAATATTTTTAAAGATGTTTCTGAAATTGCTCAGCGCGAAGAATGCCAACTAATCATCATCCCAACACATGGAATAAAAGGAATGCAACACATTATGGGAAGCAATGCGCTTCGTATAGTAACGGATGCATTTATTCCATTTTTGGTGGTGCAAGAACGTATGATTCGAGCAAATGGGCTGAAGAAAATTGTTATTCCGGTGAGTGCCCGCCGTCAAATAATCGACGAGGCTCCATTGTTTGCGGAAATCTCAAAGGCGTTTAATTCGGAGGTTCATCTTTTTGCCAACACCCATTTGGAAGAGCAATACAACGATACTGTTTTGACTACGTTGGAAGATTTCCTAGAGAAAGAAGGAGCGAATGTAAAAGTTCATCGTGTTTCGTTGAATGAACGTTTTGCTAAATCGGTTACTCATTTTGCAGCATCGATTGATGCCGATTTAATTTGTGCCGTTAATTTCTCTTACGATTATTTGTACTCCTTATTTCCTCGAGTAGAGGAAGAAGATTTGATTTACAACGAAGCGCAAATACCTGTGCTCATGATTACGCCCGAGCAACGCGAAGATTTGATGTATTATTTTCCGCTGTTGCACTAATCAAATCGTTTCAAATTCAGTTAATACTAAATAGTTCTATCTGAACATTGTCGAGATAGTAACGTGCTTTTGATTGGTTCCAAACATACATGCGAATGATATCGTTAGGCGCTTTCATCTTTTTTAGTTCAACAGAGTAATTATACGTTTCCCAATTGCTGAATAATTCGCGAGGATAATCGTTGAGTTTAAATGTGTAATTGAAATAGATTTCCCCGAATTTATTTTGGTATTCGATTACAAAAAAAGCTTCGTTAAAACTATGTTTTTCGAGTTCAAAGCGGTCCAGTTGAATTTCTGCAAAAAGAGCCCTTTCAGAAAGAAATGATTGATTTGCTGGAATTGTAAATAGCAGGTTGTAATCGCGATCGGAATAATCGCATACGCTTTTATACTGTTTATCCAGCCATTTACAAACTTTCGCATTGGAAGGTAATTTTTCGAAATCATCGTACAGACTAAAAATAGATTTGCGAATTTCATTATACAAAGGCAAATCGCTATTTCCACCCAAACAGTTTCTATACTTGGATGATGTTTTTAAAAAAACATAGGCATACTTCTGGAAATTCATATCCCATGAAGACAGAATTTGCTTGCTGTATTGATAGGTTTGAATGAGGTTTAGAAAGACACATGCAGAACAAATTAGCAAAAAGGTTTTTCTCCAATTAGCCTGCTGAATTTTTTCAAATGTAAAAGCTAGGGGAATAGCCAACACTGCATAAAAATCGACAAAAGCTCTCTGTCCGAACGAGGGTCCGTAAAACCAATTCCACCATGAGCTAATTATGAATAGTAATAAGAGGAAGAAGGAAGTAAAGGCGAAAAAGGCAAATCTATTTTTCTTCCAAAAAACGAGACTTCCTAATAGGGCTATTAGAATGATTGGAGAGTAAACGAAAAGTCCTTTTCGAAAACTAAATAAGCAGTTCAATAGTTCTGGATTGGCGAAATAAAATCCTTCGTTTTTATAGCTATGAATAAAATAATTACCTGTTTGAACTTTCCAAAGAAGCAATTGAATGGATAGAATTCCCAGTATAATTGCTGCCGATTTCAACATTAAACGAACTTGAAAAAATCGACGAAGATGATAGGGCTGCTGAATCAGAAAAGGAATGCTCAAAAGTACAATTCCATTAATGGGCCTAATTAACACAATAACACCCAAAAAAACTGCGGCAAGGAATAGTTTACGCGTGTTGTTCTCATCCAAAAAGGCTTTGATGAAATAAATAAAACCAGAAATAAAGCACCAAGAATATACATGCGACATGGCGGGTTCAACAAACACATAATTAAAGAGATTGCTCCCTAATGCAATAAAAATAAGGCTGAATGAAACACTTGTTTTATCTAGTTGGTATAGTTTTAAAAGCTTCGACAAAAAAACCAAGCCGGCAATAAAATAAAATAAGGCCGCAAGACCAATCATGAATTCGAATGGTGCCGAATAGCCCGTTATTTCAATCCCCAAAACAAAGGAAATAGCACAAGCAATTAAGAAAAAGGGCAACATGCAAAGCGCTGTTCCCGCATAATATTTATTCGCCCCACGATCATTTTCTTCTAAAATAAAACGATCGTCAATTGCTTGATGCGAGAAATTTTGATCGATGAAAATAGCGGGCAGATAAAGATAATAACCCTTCCCATCTCCATCAATTCCTCCAATATACGCAAAGCCTTTGTCCGTTTTCAATGAAATAATTATTGAAAATAGGATGCCCACAAAAACAATGGTTTTAATGGGAGAATTAACAAGAAGTGCTTTAATGAAATGAAACAATGCTGAGTTTTATTTTGTAGAAACAAATCTAAACGTATCCCATTGTTTTTGCATCATTTCATGGATTAAATGCTCGACAAAAACAATTATGATTGAACGAGGTTTTTAATCGCATCATCCAGGTTTTCAAATTTGAATTGAAAGCCCAAGCTTAGAAGTTTGGAATTCGAAACACGACTTCCCTCCAAAACCACGGCACTCATATCGCCCAAAATCATTTTAAGAACAACTGAAGGAACATGAATTGGAAGAAGCTTTCGCCCGAGAATCTTTGCCAAAGTCTTTGAAAATTCCAAGTTGCTGCATGACTCCGTTGCACTTGCATTGATTGCTCCACTGTAGTTTTCGTTTGTAATGGCTTGATAAAAAACCTGGACAATATCATCGATGTGGATCCAAGGCATTTGTTGATTTCCACTTCCTAATGCAGCACCCAGATGCATCCGAAATGGCTGAATCAGTTTGGGGAATGCGCCCGATTCCTTTGCCAGAACAATTCCGGTTCTCACTTTTACAATGCGCGATGAAACTATTTCAAATGCATCAGCAGCTTCTTCCCATAATCGGCATGTTTCACCCATAAAATCTGTTTCAGGCAATTCATCTTCGGTATGCAATTGATTATCGGTTTTGGCACCATACCAACCAACTGCCGAACCATTCACTAACACATCAATTCGCTGCTTCCTTTTTTGTAAAACTTCACAAATTAGTTCCGCACTTTTTACACGACTGCGAATAATGGATTTCATTCTCGATTCAGTCCAACGCCCATCTGCAATTCCTTCTCCTGCCAAATGAACAATATGCGTTACACCTTCGAATGCACGTTCATCAATTTCCTCGCGATCAACATTCCATGTAAAAACTGCATCGCAATGCGTAATT
>CALQJV010000079.1 GCA_943330985.1 Chitinophaga pinensis | reverse complement strand
CCATCATGTTCAAAAAAATCTACCTCCGCAAAATCATCGGAATCAAAATTCCTATGGTTTTTCTTATTCCCTTAATGGGGATTTCAATTTTACTGATCGATTGCTTCGACATATTCGGGCATAAACTCGATCCTGTCCCAAAAACCATCGAAACAACAGATGGCAATTCAAATCAACAGGTCAATCGGCCTCAGCATCGGCATTCACTCTCGGACGGCCGACTTGTCTATCCGATCTTGTTCAACGATCTAGCTGAAGAAGCGACTACATATTCACCGCTAAAATCATCCATAACTTCGGTTTACACTGACTATCAGTCCAGAGGTGCTTTGATCGATGCTGCAGTTTACTTCTTTGACTTTTCATCTCTTGAATGGTTCGGAATTAATACTGAACAACTTTTCTCACCGGGTAGTCTGATGAAAATTGGGATTGGCATTACTGTATTAAAACGCGCCGAACAAAATCCCAATTTTCTCAATCAACGAATAACATTCACTGAGGCAGACAACGAGCACGTTGCACAAACGCTTTCGGATGAAACGTTGCAGACAGGGAAATCCTATGGTGTTAAAGAATTGCTGGGACGCATGCTAAGCCATTCCGACAATCATGCAACTTCTTTACTCTGCAAAACTTGTGGCATAGATGCCCTTCGCAAAACCTACAACGATTTGGGAATAATACCAATCCCGCAAGATGCCAATTACCAAATTACTATTCATCAATATGTGCGCTTCTTCAAAGCACTTTTCTTTGCAACCTATTTATCGCAGGAAAATTCAGAATTTCTGATGAATGAACTTGCTCATTCGGGTTTTAAAAACGGACTGGAAAAAGGAAACAATCAACAATCTAACCTTGTTATCGCGCACAAATTTGGCGAACGCGATTACAATGGAATTTTCGAACTTCACGATGTAGGAATTGTCTACAAAAACGGCGGAGCTTACCTTATTGGCGTTATGACTAAGGGAAAAAGCCGTGTAGATTTGGAACAGTTTATCGGGCAGATTTCTACGACATTAACCTCTGCTTTGTAGAAAGCAATTCCAAATTTAAATCGCTGCTCAATTTCAAGCAAATCATCGCGCCTCAGCAAAGACATTTAATGCATTTGAACAAATTCTAAATCAAGAATTGGCTATAAACTTTTGACAGAAATCCCTGTTTGGAAAGCCCTTTTTCATTATTGTAATATTGGACGAGTAGTTCCGGCCATGGCGATTTCTCAGAAAAGCCTATCTCCTTTTCTATCTGAAATCAAGTTATTGATCATTATTTGCATAAACTTGTCCTCAGATCAATCTAACATTAAGACACCACAAGTCAAATTAATAGCCTGCAATTAGAAAACGTTCGAGGTAGGTATATAAAATTCCAAAATTCTTATTTGAAAATCGTTGACTTGTCAATGGTATCAAGTCAAATATTAAGTTTCTATTAATGACAGAATTTTGATGTTATTGGTTAGATATTAAAACAAAATCAAATAAAATTTGTTTCAATATCAAATCTACCAAATCTACCGCAATTCATCTGAACAATGGATTGTGCTACCATCATGTTCAAAAAAATCTACCTCCGCAAAATCATCGGAATCAAAATTCCTATGGTTTTTCTTATTCCCTTAATGGGGATTTCAATTTTACTGATCGATTGCTTCGATATATTCGGGCATAAACTCGATTCAGTCCCCAAAACCATCGAAACTACAGATGGTCGTTCAAATCAACGGGCAAATCGGAATAATCATCGGCATTCACTTTCAGACGGCCGACTTGTCAATCCGATCTTGTTCAACGATCAAGCTGAAGAAGCGGCTGCATTTTCATCGCTAAAATCATCCATAACTTCGGTATGCACTGAATATCAGTCCCGAGGTGCTTTGATCGATGCTGCAGTTTACTTCTTTGACTTTTCGTCTCTTGAATGGTTCGGAATTAATACTGAACAACTTTTCACACCGGGCAGTCTGATGAAAATTGCTACTAGCATGACTGTAATGAAACTGGCTGAACAAAATCCTAATCTTATCAATCAACGAGTAAAATTCACAATGGCTGATAAACTGCAATTTGAACAAACGCTTTCGGATGAAACGTTGCAGATCGGAGAGTCATATGGTGTTAAAGAATTGCTGGGACGCATGCTTCGACATTCCGACAATCATGCAACTTCTTTACTCAACAAAACTTGTGGCATAGATGCCCTTCGCAAAACCTACAACGATTTAGGAATACCTATCCCGCAAGATGCCAATTACCAGATTACTATCCATCAATATGTGCGATTTTTCAAAGCACTTTTCTATGCAACCTATATATCGCAGGAAAATTCTGAATTTCTGATGAATGAACTTGCTCATTCGGGTTTTAAAAACGGACTTGAAAAAGGAAACAATCAACAATCTAACCTTGTTATCGCGCACAAATTTGGGGAACGTGATTCCAACGGAACATCCGAACTTCACGATGTAGGGATAGTCTACAAGAACGGCGGAGCTTACCTTGTTGGCATAATGGCAAAGGGGAAAAGCCGAGTAGATTTGGAACAGTTTATCGGACAGATTTCCACTATATTAACCTCTGCTTTGTAGAAAGCAATTCCAAATTTAAATCGCTGCTCCATTTCCAGCAAATCATCGTGTCTCTGAGAGATACTTAATGGATTTGAGCAAATTCTAAATAAAAATTAGCTATAAACATGTGACCGAAGTTCCTGTTTGATAAGCCCCTTTTCTTTATTGTAATATGTGGGCGTGTTGTTACTGCTATTCTTCTAATTACCTCAACAAGACAACCTGCAAACAGAGGGAGTTTTATGAGTTTTAATGCATCGGTTCAACAAACTACCGAAGGAATTGACACATTTATTTCGGGCAAGTATTGTCAGCGAATATGGAACCGGTAAATTGCAAAATTATCACATAGTGGGTTACATTGCAATATTAGCCTGCTTCATAAGTATTTGGGCTGCATCGCGCATTGTAAGTGCCGACGAATACGATTCGGAATTAGAAAAAAACAAACTGAAAAGCAATTATAAATGAAAGCAAATGGAACAACAGTAATGGATATACTGTCAAACATTCCTTCTGAAAGAGCAGAACATTTTAATCAACTTCACGATACTATTGTAAAAAATCTGCCGATTGGTTTTGAAGCAGCCATTAGTTATGGTGGATTAGGATATGTTATTCCGCATACACTTTATCCTGCTGGTTACCATTGTAAATCGATCGAGCCTCTTCCATTTGCAGGAATTTCTTCACAGAAAAACTCCATTAATTTTTACCATATGGGAATGTATTCCGACCCTTTATTATATGAATGGTTTGTTTCAGAATATCCTAAACACAGCAAGCAAAAACTTGATATTGGGAAAAGTTGCGTTCGCTTTAAGAAATTAGATGAGATTCCCTTTAAACTCATTGGTGAATTAATGAGAAAAATGAGCGCCCAGGAATGGATAAATCTTTATGAATCAAAACTTAAAAAGAAGTGAACTTTTTATTGATAATTTAATGATTACCCGAAATTTTTGATTATATTATTATTCATTTCTATTCAAGCCGTTTTGGAGTATTCGATTCCGTTTTTTCTGGTAAATTCTTTTCCAATTAATCTAGTTACCTATTCATAAATCTGCGGAGTGCAATAATTAAGATCTCAATTGCTCCAACATATACATCTCCACTTCTTTCGAATCCCATTGAACTTCGATGTCGCTTGTTTGCATTACATATTGCATAATAGCTTCTTGCCGATCACCGATTTTAAGTGCTTCGCTGTATGGTGTATGACTAAATGTAACCATCGAGTATAAAGGCATCCATTTTCCGGGATGTAATTCTGTGAAACGGGCCTCGATTTTCTTCTGAAGCAGAAATGTTGGATCCGAAACTTTATCACGCATTTCTATGAAATTCCGCAATGCTAATTCCGCAATTGCATCGGCATTGGGTTTACGAGAATTTTCATATTTACGCATCAGTTCGGACCAATTACCATCATGGCTTTGAAGCAATTCATCAAATACAAAACAATCTTCAAAGCAGCAATTCATGCCTTGTCCATAAAAAGGAACGATGGCATGCGCTGCATCACCAATGAGCATCACTTTATCTTGAAACGTCCAAGGGAAACACTTTACTATGACCATAGCAGCTGCTGGGTTAGTGGTGTATTCCTCTCTGAATTGAGGCATTAATGCAAGTGCGTCGGCAAAATAGGTGCTGAAAAATTCTTCTGCTTTTTCAATTGTATCTAGCGAATCGAACGACAGTTCACCTGACTTGGAGAAGAATAATGTGAGTGTAAAAGATCCATCTGGATTTGGCAAGGCAATAAGCATAAAATCTTTGCGCGGCCAAATGTGCAGCGCATTTTTCTCAATTTGATGAGAGCCATATTCATTTGCAGGAATACTGAATTCTTTGTAAGCGTAATCGATATAATACTGCGAATAATTGGACCATGGTTTTTTAATCAGTTCATTGCGTACTTCTGAAAAAGCTCCATCGGCGCCCACTAAAAAATCGGACTCTACCGTTTTAATTTCTTCGCCGTGTTTGAATCCAGCTGTTGAGGTATTTAAATCAACATCAACCAATTGATGACTGAAATGGATATTCACTCCACTTTGTTCGGCAAGATCCATCAGCTTGCAATTCAATGCCCCGCGCGAAACAGAATAAATTGCTTGTCCATCTTTTCCGTAGGGTTGAAATGTTAAATTTCCATGCACATCGTGCATTACACGGCGATACATGGGAATACTGATTTCGCGAATTGAATCATCAATTCCAACACCCGACAATCCACGAAAACCTCTATCCGACAATGCCAAATTGATTGATCGACCTGCACTCATTAGGTTCTTTCGCATATCAGATCTGCGCTCATACAAATGCACATCGAAACCTTGTTGCTTCATGTAAATTGCCTGAAGCGCTCCTACTAATCCGGAACCTGCAATGGTGATTTTATTTGGCTTGCTCATGGTATTGCTTCAAATTTGAATTGAGATATTATTTCCGCGAAACGAAAAACGTCAACAAAGCTATTGTATAAGGGAATTGGTGCAACCCTAATTACATCAGGTTCACGCCAATCGGCAATGACACCCTGTTTGAATAAATGATCAAACATGTTTTTTCCGGAGTGATGAAACAAGAGCGAAAGTTGGCAGCCACGTTCTTCAGGAGTAATGATGCTAAACATTCCTTCGAATTGCGGGCGTTGAAGAATATCATTTAATAAAGTAAATAAATATGTAGTGAGGTTTTTGCTTTTTGAAACCAATCGGTGAATTCCCGCTTCATCAAAAATATCGAGTGATGCACGATGAGCCGCCATCGACAAAACAGGCGCATTGCTCATTTGCCAGCTTTCGGCAGTTGGAATGGGAACAAAATGGGGCTCCATTTTGAAGCGAGAATCTTTATCGTGACCCCACCATCCTTTTAAACGAAATACTTCGGGATTACTTGCATGTTTTTCGTGAATGTATATTCCGGCAACACTGCCTGGTCCAGAATTGAGGTATTTATAACTACACCAAGCAGCAAAGTCAACATTCCACTCATGAAGATGAAGTTCGATATTGCCAATGGCATGTGCCAAATCGAATCCCGCAAAGGCACCAACAGCATGCGCCGCTTCGGTTATTCGTTTCATGTCGAAAACCTGCCCCGAATAATAGTTAACTCCGCCAATCATCACCAAAGCCAAAGCATCGCCTTCTTCTTTTATCGCAGCAAGAATATCTTCCTCTTCAATTTTAACTTGTCCTGGGCGAGGTTTAATTTCTCGGATAACATCTCCAGGTGATCTACCGTGAAGATTTGCTTGACTTTGCAAAACAAATACATCCGATGGGAAGGCTTTTTCCTCACAAATGATTCGGAAGCGCTTTTGGGTTGGTCTGTAGAAAGAAATTAACAGCAAGTGTAAATTAACCGTTAATCCATTCATTGCAACGACCTCATTTTCTTGTGCACCAATCAATCTGCCCAATGGACCTGCAAACATTTCATGATAACTTAGCCAAGGACGACGACTATGCACATGTCCTTCTACACCCAAATTCGCCCAATCGTCGAGTTCAATTTGAATGGATGCTGCAGTTGATTTGGGTTGAAGCCCTAATGAATTACCGCATAAATAAATTGAATCTTGGTTGTTTAATTGGGGAATCAAAAAGCGATTACGAAATGATGAAAGTTCATCTTGCTCATCAAATTTTCGCGCTGTTTCAATGGAGAATACCTGCGACATTGTTAATTTTTTGTCAAACATCCACATTCTTTATCACTACTGCAAATGTGATTGCAGATAGATGATAAT
>CALQJV010000078.1 GCA_943330985.1 Chitinophaga pinensis | reverse complement strand
ATTAAAGGGATAGCACAAGATATTACAGAAAGAAAACTTGCAGATGAGAAATTAAGGCTCAATGAAGAAAGATGGCAATTTGCTATTGAGGGAAGCGGTGATGGAATTTGGGAATGGAGACCTCAAGAGAAAAAGACTTTTTATTCAAACCGCTGGTTAGAAATGTTAGGTTATAAACCAGAAGAGTTTACTGACAATGATTATGAATGGAGTTCTAGAATCCATCCAGATGATGTTGAATTTACATTTGCTGAAATTTCTAAAAATTTATCAGGAAAAACAGATTTTTTTAACCTTGAATACAGAATTAGAAATAAAGAAGGGAACTATATATGGATGTTGAATAGAGGCAAAGTTGTTGAGAGAAATTTAAAAGGTGAAGCAATAAGGGTTATCGGATCTCACTCCGACATCAGTAAATTAAAGCAAACCGAACAATTAATAAAAGTAAACGAAGCACGCCTGAGTCTTGCTGTTAAAGCGGGCGGAGTGGGGATTTGGGATTGGGATATTGTTTCTGATAAACTCAAATGGGATGACCAGATGTTCGTTTTGTATGGAGTGAATAAAAGCGATTTTACCAACGCATACGAGGCTTGGGTTAATGGAGTTTATGAAGCTGATAAAAAAAGAGGAAATGAAGAGATACAAATGGCCATTAAAGGCGAAAAAGACTTTAATACGGAATTCAGGGTTCAATATGCAGATGGTACGATTAGAAATATAAGAGCCCTCGCAACTGTCTTTAGAGATAATGAAGGCAATGCCATTCGAATGATAGGAACAAATTGGGATATAACAGCTGAAAAAGAAGCTGCAGCGCTAATTGCAGCCAGAGAGGAAGCGGAAAAAGCAAATAAGGCAAAATCTGAATTCCTCGCTAATATGAGTCACGAAATTCGCACTCCCCTCAATAGTGTAATTGGATTTACTGACTTACTTAAAAAAACACCGCTTTCTTTAGTTCAACAGCAATATGTAAACAGTGCCAATATTTCTGGACATACGCTCCTCGGTATCATCAATGATATTCTTGATTTTTCTAAAATTGAAGCAGGAATGTTGGATTTGGATAGTATAAAATCTGACATGATGCAATTATTCGAGGAAAGTATCGACATCGTTAAATTAGTCGCAGCAGAAAAAGATATCGAGTTATTGCTCGACATTGACCACTCCATGCCAAGATTCGCTCATGTTGATGCCATTCGATTGAAACAGATTTTGGTCAATCTTTTAGGCAATGCAATTAAATTTACCATGAAGGGAGAAGTCGAGCTAAAAATACGCTACCAAGAACTTGAAGGCGGTAATGGCAAGCTTTCAATTTCGGTGAGAGACACGGGAATTGGCATCAATAAAGAACAACAATCGAAGCTATTTAAATCATTTTCACAAGCCGATAGTTCAACTACGCGTATGTTTGGTGGTACAGGTTTAGGACTTGTTATTTCTCAATTGATTGCAGAAAAAATGGGCAGTACCATACATGTCAAAAGCACGGTAGGTGTTGGGACTGTTTTCTATTTTGATATTACGACTCGTTTTGAGGCTGGAGAAAAGCTAGATTATACAACCATTAAAGGAGTGAAACGATGTTTAATTATTGACGACAACGCCAATAATCAAACAATTATGAAACAAATGCTCCTTCAATGGCAGATTCAATCAGAATGTTGCGATAGTGGTTTCGACGCTCTCAAAATAATTGAACAACCCGAACCCTTTGATATAATCATTTGCGACTACAATATGCCCTATTTTAATGGCATTGAAACAGTAAGAATGCTTAAAAATAAATTCAAATTCAGTATTGAAAAACAGCCTGTTATACTTCTTCACTCCTCTTTAGATAACTTTCAACTTGAAGAAGAATGTTTGGAATTGGGTATTCGCTTTCATTTAAGCAAGCCCGTAAAAAGCAACGATTTATTCAATTATCTCAATAATCTAAACACAGAGAACTTTCCAAACCTTAAAAAAGAAACTATTGAAGCACACAAAACTGACATTGTTCAAGAAAAAGCAAAAATATTAATCGCAGAAGACGTGTTTTTAAATATGGTTTTAATCAAGGCAATGCTATCTGATCTTGGTTTCAGTAATGGAATTATAGAGGCTAAAAACGGCATTGAAGCGATAGAAAAATATAAAGTAATGAACCCCGATTTAATTTTAATGGATGTGCACATGCCCGAATTGGATGGGATTAGTGCAACCAAAAAGATTAGAGAAATTGAATTATTAACTGGCAAAAATGTCCCAATAATAGCTCTTACTGCTGGTGCTCTTAAAGAAGAAAAGGAGAACTGTTTTGCTAATGGAATGAATGACTTTTTAACCAAGCCACTTGTACCAGAGAAAATTATGGAAATGCTCAAAAAGTATTTGATAAAAAAAGAGCATTCGCATGAATTACCTCATTATGATGAATCTGAAAATGAAATCCATATTTCTTATTCTGAATTGGATAATTTATTTAGCAATAAATCAATTATAAAAGAGGCCATGGCCATAGCCCTTAATGATATGCCAACTCAACTACTTGATTTAGAAAAGGCTTGCGTGGAAAAGGACTCTAAAAAGGTGAATACGGCAGCGCATATAATAAAAGGTTCATCAAGTTCTATGCGCTTCAGCCTAATGACGAAAATTGCAGAGAAAATAGAAATCGAATCATATGAGAATTGGAATGATGACTTAGCGTTACAATTATCAGAACTCCAGGCAGAATGGGAAATTGTTAAGAAAATTATCCAACAAAAATTATTTAAATGAAATGCAATTAAAATTGCAAATGAAAATTAGAAAATGAAAAACATAAAAATCATAAGCCCATCATTGCATGGCATTTTAGATTACATTGTAGATGTCACTTTAATATCTGTACCTTTTATATTAAACTTTAAGGAAGTTTCTAATACAGTTTTTTGGGTTCCCGTTGGAATAGGTGTTTTAAACTTTCTATACAGCATTTTTACAGTTTACTCAAGAAGTTTAGTTAAGTTAATTCCGATGAATTGGCATTTATTGTTTGATATTTTTGTAGGACTCCTATTATTTGCTTTAGCATTTATTTTACCTATGGAAGGATTTGTTAAGTTGTTTTACATAACAATGGGTATAGGAATAGTTTTAGCCACATCATTAACTAGTTCAAATGAATCAAATAAAACATAAGTCAATTTCATTTAAGAACATTCGTTTTATGATGGCTGGAACGAATGCGGCAACTCATACAGATCAGGTCCTAAATATTAACCATTGAAATAAATGATAATTTTTAAAATAATTCCGATACAGTTGACAGTAATCTATTTTCTGCTCATTTTTATGAATTCCTGTAATGGACAAATTGAAAATAAAAACATATCCAACGAAGAGATCAAATCAAACTTAACTCATCAATCCATCAGTTTTGACAAAAATATAAGGAGTATTTTTCAAGACAGCAAGGGCAACTATTGGTTTGGAACAAACGGAGCAGGCGTATATCGTTACGACACAAAAACATTGACACAATTTACTGTAAAGGACGGACTTGCAGATAATCAAGTATTAAACATTCAAGAAGATGATTTAGGAAATATTTGGTTCGGAACTGGCGTATTCGGCATTAGCAAATTTGACGGCATAAAATTCACAACGATGACCAATAAAGTCAAAATAACTAAGGGGACAGAAAAAGACTGGAAATCAACAAACAACAATTTATGGTTTTACGCTGGTGGTGGCGTGTTTCGATACATCAATTCTTCACTTGACTATTTGCCATTTGTCCCATTAAGTTCAACATCACAAACTAATGATCCTTTTTCACTTAGTCGATATTGCGTTTACTCAATTCTCAAAGACAAGAAAGGAAAAGTTTGGTTCGGGACACAGGCTGAAGGAGTATGCAGATATGATGGAAAAACACTTACTTGGTTTAAAGAAAAAGGCCTTGCTGGTCCTGCAGTTCTTGGTTTATTTGAAGACAGCAAAGGCAGCATTTGGATTGGTAATAATGGTGCTGGATTATTCCGATTTGATGGAAAGACTTTGACAAATTTCACCGAAGAAAAAGGACTTCATAACAACGAATTTAGAGCCTCTGGAAAACCTGGCTTAGGAACTTTAGCTCGAGTATATTCTATCAACGAAGACAACAATGGAAACATCTGGATTGGAACAGTTGATGCAGGAGTTTGGAAATATGATGGAAACAACTTGACTAATTACACAAGCAAAGATGGACTTACAAGCAATGCAGTAAATACAATTTATAAGGACAAAAACGGAGAACTATGGTTTGGAACAGACGGCAATGGCATATGTAAATTCAATGGAACAACATTCTCCGAGTTTACCATCAAATAAATTAACTATACAATAGAAAATGAGCAGCAGCTTTCAACACACATACTCGTCTAATCGATAACAAATTCAAAATATCAAAAAGCATATACACTTCCATGTCAAGTTATGTATATTTTTGCCTCAATCTTTTGAAAAGAAATCATGAAAAAATTACTACTTGGAGCTCTACTCCTATTGAGCACATTGAATACATTCTCACAAATCAATTCAATTGAAGGTAAATGGCTCATTCCAGGTTTCGACAATACGTTGTATATTTTTGAAAATGGTGAACGATACACATATTACTGTATATCAGGAAACTGCGATTCTCTATACAATACCTTTGAAGCTGGAGATGGAAATCACCTTCCAGGCACTGAAGCGTACACTGTGACTAACGATACAATTACTATGGATTTCAATTTTGGAAATATCTTAGTTAGTCCAATAGTATTTAGTTGTGAAGGAAACATTGTAACATTCGTTAACCAGAATAATGCGTATTACATTCGCTTAGGTACAAACATTAACGATTGTAATCCTCCACTTGGTTTCTCAGATATTAATAACAGAATAGATGTATCGTATTATCCAAACCCAACAGCAGATTTTGTAAATTTCAAAGCAGATAATTCAATTGAAAAAATTACATTATTTAATCTTTTAGGTGATGAAGTTTTGTCTAATGAGGTGAATGCTCAAAACTTTAAAATGGATATTAGCATGTTGACAGCCGGTACTTATTTTGCTAAATTGGAAAGTAACCTACAATTGAAAACCCTCAAACTGATCAAATTTTAAGGGTAAAATCCGGAAATGGAAATGCTATTAGCGTGCAAGCTCTATTACTCTGCCATTGAAAAAAAATACAATAATGAGCGACTTCTCGCGAACCTTTAGTAGTCAGCTCGAAATCAAAAAAATAGCAAAATGAATATAACTATCATAGGAGCATCGGCTGGCATTGGATTAGAAGCAGTAAAGAGAGGATTAAATAGAAATCATTCGATAACGACCCTTTCTCGATCTGAAATTCATTTAGATGAGAAAAAATCGTTCAATATGATACTTGGTGATGCAACTAATAAAGCTGACCTAGTAAATTCTATCCAAAACGCAGATGCGCTAATAGTAACATTGGGGACAGGAAAGAATATGAAAGCCACTACCCTATTTTCAGATTTCGCAAAATTGATTGTGGAAATTCATAGGGAGAACAGAATTAATATCCCAATTATTTTTGTCACAGGATTTGGAGCTGGAGAAAGTAAAAATTATGTTTCTTGGATTGTAAAATTGTTTTTAAATTACTTTTTAAAAGACGTTTATGCTGACAAAACTAAAATGGAAGAAATCATCACAAATTCCGATCTGAATTGGACCGTTGTGAGACCAGGAAGGTTATTAGACAAGGAATTGACAGAGAAATACCGTATTGAAAACACATTATTCAAAGGGATTAATATAGGCGGAATTAATAGAGCTGACGTAGCAGACTTTTTAATAAAGCAAGCAGAAAATCAAACTGAATTAAAAAAATATATTGGGATATCTGAAAAATAGGATAAAATATAAGCTGAACCGCTAACAATGCACGAGAGCAAACTGAAAAGGGTATGTGCCTTTGTGCGAAATTTAGCTGCAAGTGTTGAATGACTGGAACAGTCAAACTAATTCTTCAAAATGTAATCATTATTTAAATCAGAAAGTTACTTTGTCAAATAGGTTTCCATAAATGGGATGAACATTGGTATAAGACAGAGGAAGGGTATTTTTTACTGTAAATATTGCAGTAAGTTCATGGAAGAAGAGGTAATATCTAAAATATGTGTGATAAAATAATTACTGCAAATTATACAAACACATTAAAATAAAGCGTTCCATTCACCAATAACCAAACCTCGAGTTGCATGCAGTTCTTTGCCCGCAAACATAGACTGTGAAATTAAACCCAAAAAAGACAGAAAATGAAACGTAATGGAAAAATATTATTAATGAGCATATTACTTCTGCTGACAGCAGGACTGGTTGCTTTTACGACATCTCAAAACTCAAATGAAGACCAAATTT
>CALQJV010000077.1 GCA_943330985.1 Chitinophaga pinensis | reverse complement strand
GCCTGGCCAAGCTTCTTCAATGATGTTTTTCTCCTGCGCCATAAAGGTGGCAGGTGAACTGAATTTGTAATCCTTGTTCAATCGTACGTGATGAAAGAACTTATTTCGTTCGAATTTACCTGAACAAACGCGCAAAAACGCAATTCGGTCGCGGTGACGAGGATCGATGTTCGCATGAATTTTAAATACGAAACCGCTGAATTTATTTTCATCAGGTGCAACAACGCGGGTATCAGATTCCCTACTTCTCGGCGCTGGTGCTAAACGAATGAAAGTATCGAGCAATTCGCGTACGCCAAAATTATTGATTGCCGAACCGAAAAATACGGGTGCAATATGCCCTTCGCGAAAACGATTGTTATCGAAAGGATCGTAAACACCTTCAATCAATTCAATATCCTGACGCAATTGATCTGCATCTTTTTTACCAACGATTTCCTCCAATAAAGGATCTGTCAAACTTTTGATGGTGAGAATATCTTCTTCGATTTTGGTTTTATTGGCATTGAACAAATTTAAACTCCCATCGAAAATATTATAAACACCCTTAAACGTGGCTCCAATGCTAATTGGCCAACTTAATGGACGCACCTTGATGCGAAGCTTACTTTCCAATTCATCCAACAAATCGAAGGGATTCTGACCTTCACGATCCATCTTGTTAATGAAGACAATTACGGGCGTATCGCGCATGCGACAAACTTCCATGAGTTTCTCGGTTTGTTCCTCAACTCCCTTAACGCAATCAACAACAAGAATTACACTGTCTACTGCTGTTAAGGTTCGGTAAGTATCTTCCGCAAAATCCTTGTGACCGGGAGTATCGAGCAGATTAATTAATACATCGCGGTATTTGAAATTCATGACCGAAGTGGCAACCGAAATTCCACGTTGCTTCTCAATTTCCATGAAATCGGATGCTGCCGTGTTTTTTATCTTGTTCGATTTTACTGCACCAGCTGTTTGAATAGCTCCTCCAAAAAGCAGCAATTTCTCTGTCAGTGTAGTCTTTCCCGCATCGGGGTGGGAAATAATTGCAAACGTTCTACGCTTGCCAATCTCTTCTTGAATTGTACTCATAAGGGCCGCAAAAATAGGAAAAGCAAACGGCTTAATTCATACGAACTATTTTGAATTCAGTTCGACGATTCATTTGACGCCCTTGTTCGTTATCGTTGCTTGCTATTGGCTGACGGAAAGACCTACCAAAGGCCGAGATATTTTTCGGATTAATGCCATTTCGAACCAAGTAATCGCGCACTACATTGGTTCTATTTTCACTTAGTTTTTGGTTGTAATCCATGCTTCCAACGTTATCGGTATGCCCCGAAATCTCAACAACCATTGCTGGATATTGTTTTAACATAGTGATTAATGTATTGAGTGCTTTATAGGAAGTTGGTCGCAAAGTAGATTTATTGAAATCGAAGAATATGTTATTTAACACAATCTTAGCACCTTTTTCAGCACGA
Organism: Chitinophaga pinensis; assembly: GCA_943330985.1. The sequence goes on along the minus strand of CALQJV010000077.1, from coordinate 4,964 downwards.
ACCAAAGCAATATCATGCACAATTTCCTGACGGATTTTACTTTCTGGAATATTTATTTGTTCAGAATAATTCAAATAACCATTCAATTGAACCGACAAATTCAAGGTGGCCCCGCTGTGCACAATACAATCGTATTTTCCGGGCTTGTAATACATTAAAACGGGTTGCCCACCAAATTCCGACAGATCAATTTGAGCGGTTAAATCCTCGCCAGTTACAGCATCATAAATTCGTCCTTTCAAGACCGAAACCTGAGCATTTTCGAGACGATTAAGCTCGAATGATTTTTTAATATCCTGATCTGATTTTGAAACACGCACATTTAGTGTGTCGGTAAAAAATGCGTAATCGACCGCTTTAATTTGAACCGCATAGATTCTTCCAGGAGGCAATGTGGTTTTGTAATCTCCATTTTTATCCGACGTACATGATTTAACAATTTCCATTGTTGCTGAATCCATAAAGTCAAGTTGACAAATTAGTGGAATCTTAGAAGATCGATCATTAACAGTCCCTGAAACTTTTGTTTGAGCGAATCGGCTCATTTCGACCATACGCAAAACTACCTGATTTGCAGCATCCAAAGGAAGGTCTACAATTTCAGAAAATGGAGCGTATCGGTTTGCATTTACTTGAATTTCGTATGACTTCCCAACAGGTAAATTTGCAGAAACATCACCGTTTTCCGTTTGTTTTTCAATAATCAACTCCCCCGAAGCCGCATCTCGAATGCTGATAATAGCCAAAATTGGTTTTTGAGAACTTGTATCGCGAATGCTTAATTTCAAAGAGCTTAGCAATTCAGCTTCTTCTAAAAAATTCATAACATAAATATCCTTGTCGCCATAACCCTCTTCTCTGTATGAAGAAAAATAAGCACTCTTCCCATTTTTGGTGATGATAAAAAACACATCATCCTCCGGCGAATTGATCGGATACCCCATATTTACAGGTGCACTGAATCGATCGTTTTCCCATGTAGTTTTAAACACATCGAATCCACCCATTGAATTGAATCCTTTGGAAGAAAAATAAACGGTTTTTCCATCGGGATGAAAATAAACGCCGTCTTCGTCGTATGCCGAATTAATTACATTTCCCGCATTTCGAATATTGAAGGCATTTCCTTGTCCATCCAAATCGGCAATGTAAATATCTTTCCCACCAAAACCACTCGAATCTTTACGGATCGAAATAAAGAAAAGATACTTTCCATCAGGTGAATAGGTTGCATGATTCTCATACCCGCGTGTATTAATTTCCTTTATTGGGATTGGGATTGACCAAGTAATTCCGGTTAAGGTAGATTCAAAAATATCGCCTCCATTGCTTGTTCTATATATGAGTAGTTTTTTACCATCGGCCGAAAGGTTGATGCTGGCATCATGATCGTCTTCATTGATGGGCTTCCCAATATTTTTTGCAGGTGCCCAATCGCTATCAATTTTATAGGTTATATAGATGTCTTCGTAGAACAAAGAATCTTCCGCATCCACCATTCCTCCGGTTGTATTCTCTCTGCGCGATGTGAATATAAGTTTGCTTTCATCTTCAGAAAATACAGGAGCATAATCGGGGAATTTACTATTCACTCCAGGACCAAGATTGTCGATGCGCACAGGCACAGGTTTTTTCAAAAGTTCAATTCCCGATTTACATTCAACGATTGATTTTTCTGCTTTGGCAATTTTCTTCTCATCAGAATTCGCTTTTAATGCATCAATATAAGTTTCATAAACCCGAATGGCTTTGTTGAATTCCAAATTGTATTGATATGCATTCCCGAGAGAAAATAAAAAATCGATTCCCAAATCGACATTCAGCATACGCGCTCTTTCTAAATAGGGCAATGATTTTAAACGATCGACTTGTAAATTGAGATAACACAATCCTATTTGGTGATTTAAATCGGCATTGTCTGGATTGAAATCTTGAGCAATTAGGTAATTTTCGAGTGCCTGTTGAAAATAAACAGGACCCCGAAGAAAAAAATAATCGCCCTTCTTTAATGCGTCATCCGCTTTTTTAAATTCGGCTTCCTTTGTTGGGAAATTCTTTGACTTAAATTCAACATTGCTTATTTGTCCGCTTAACTTGAACGAAATACTGAGAATACTAAGAACAAATAAGAAGCGGAAAATGCGTTGAAAAGTAGCGTATTTCATTCGAGCATTGTTGATTTATTAATCACGAAAATAAGAGGTTGTTTTCAACTTTAAACGATTTGCAATTCAAAACTTTAGTCATTTACCAACATGCAATGTTATTAACATCATTGCTTTTGCCAATGACGAAACCAATTCTGAACGATTTGCTGACCATCGGGTGTAAGAATGGATTCCGGATGATATTGCAGCCCCCAAACGGGTTTATTGGGATGAATAAATGAGAGGATTTCTCCCTGAGAATCTTGAGCCGTGATGAGTAAATCATTCGGAAATGTGGCTGTGTTCGCCGTCCAAGAATGATAACTACCCGCATCAAATTCATCCGAAACACCTTCGTACATAGGCAATTTAGAAGTAATAATTCCTTTACGAGCAACTCCATGATATACTTCATTTAGTTGGAGAAGTGAACCACCCAATGCCATCGTAATTGCTTGATGACCCAAGCAAACGCCCAATGTTGGTTTGTGTTGAATAGCCAAATCTACCCAATGCATGAGAGAAGACATTTCCTCGGGCAAGCCCGGACCAGGGGAAATAACCACGGCAGCAGATTCTATAATATCGGAATCTTGAATTGCATCAACACGCATGGTTCTAGGCCTTTCACCATGAATTTCTTCAAGTAAATGAACCAAATTGTATGTGAAAGAATCGAAATTATCGATCAATAAAATAGGCAGATTCATTCTGTTAAATAATATTGGTTTGCAAGTACAGAATTTTCTGCAATTTTACGCCAAAGATGATCGCCAATAAAATCCATATTTTTTTTTTAGTCGCTTTGCTTTGCTTAAGCGGAGAAATTGCGATTGCGCAAGAATCTGTTCAATTAAATACGCCCATTTTACGCACTTCTATTTCTGCAGAATCGGGATTTTTACGCTTCAAAGGCGATGAAGCAGAAAGTCGTTTTGGCTCAAACAATTCCAATTTTGGAGTCTCATTTAACTTTCATTATTCCTATTGGAAAGCTTCATTGTATGCTTCATCCGGTTTAGTAACTTGGAACGATCAAGCGAATTTAACACGAAACAATTTCCAATGTTCTATGAAAAATGCGGGTGTTCTTGTGGGACGCTTTCTTTTTAATACAAACGAGGAAAAACGTTTTAATCCCTATGCAATGCTAGGAATTTCAACTTTGAGATCGAATACGCAAACCGATTTATTGGATCAAAACGGAATTGCCTATCATTACTGGAGCGACGGAACTATTCACGCTATTTCGGAAGTAAATGGAGACGATGCTCAAGCCCCGCTTTTAAAACGCGATTATACCTACGAATCACCCTTAGCGATGAATCAAAAAAGCATTTGTTTCCCCATCGAATTAGGTGTTTCAGCAAGTATATCACCAAGAACATCCATCGAAGTTTCTTGGAAGAATTTGCTACTACAGTCCGACAATATCGATGCGAATACGAGCAATGCCCGTTGGGATAATATCCAGCAAATCAATATGAAAGTGACGTATGCCTTGTTTAAAAAGGCAAGACGACCTAAACAGATCGAAACCCCTTCACTTATAAACTACAAGGATGTCGATTTACGTGCTTTGATGAACGAAGACGAAGATACAGATGGAGTTGTTGATTCTAAAGACAAATGTTTCGGAACGCCTAAAGGTGCAAGCATAGATAAAAACGGATGTATGTTGGATATAGATACCGATGGAATTCCCGATTTTATAGATAAGCAAATCGATAGCCCTTTGGGTTCTTGGGTTGATGAACATGGAATTGCGCAAAGTGATGCTTGGCTCAAAGAACATTATCGAGATTCCAGCAGTTATTTTGTGCAGGTTTTACGGAAAATCAACCGCAATTCACGCCCATTTCCTGTTCGCAAATACATTCCCAAAGAAAACTACCAACGCTGGATTGCACTCTTGGAAGAGCATCCCGAATGGCGGTCCCGTTCAGAAATCAGTGGAGAAAAATTCCCAAGCGAACTAAAAATCATTGATAGCAACAACGATCATTATATCAGCTTAAAAGAATTGCAACAAGCAGCAAATAAACTATTTGATGGAGATAATTCAATCAATGAAGAACTTCTCATTAAAGCCATGAATTATGCGTTTAATGAACAGTAAAACAGCATTTTTCTTTCTTCTTGGCAGTTCGGTTTGGGCTCAACAACCCGACATTAAAATCAATGGAGCCTCTCAAGCACGATATGGATTTAGCACGTCTATTAATGTTCAAATCGTTCGCAACGACATAAAAGGTCCTGCCCGACTTATTGCTCATTTACCTGATGGTTGGACATTGTTGAATCCAGTTGCAGAAACTGCAATGTATTCTCAAACTGGAAATGATGCTAAGGCTGTGTGGCTTGAGTTTCCATTAAAAGACACGGTGTACTGTTCGATGCAATTTAATATCCCTGAAAGCTATCGCGGAACAGCTAGCATTCAAGCTACATTGGAGTATTTTATTAATGGAAATAAAAAACACGTGAACAGCCTTCCATTTCCGTTAGAAGTTCGAAAGTTTTATTCGCGACTTTAATACGAACCATTTCTTCGTCTAATAAACCATTCTGCTCCCAAAAACAATAAGAGCATGAAGAAGATCCATGGCAATTGAATCAGTTCTTTGAGATTTACTTCACTGTGCGACATCGGTTTAACATCTTCTCGTGCATTGATAACATCGACCAATTTCAATAAATCGCGGGGATAAATCATCTCGCCACCATTACGACTAGCAAGCGTATGCATCATTATATGATTGGCTGTAATGGAATTGAGTTCAGCCAAAACTGGCTTTACGACAAAGCGTCCATTGG
>CALQJV010000076.1 GCA_943330985.1 Chitinophaga pinensis | reverse complement strand
TTATCTACTTAGGATTTTATGGAGTCGCTTCATCCGACGACTATGCCGATTACGCACTTGTTCAAAAGATGGGATTTTGGGGAGCCATTAAAGAAACCTATTTACACTGGGGAGGGCGATTTATTTCCTACCTCATCGTTTTTTTATTAAACCCACTAAATTTTAGTGAGCAATGGGGACCTGTATTTTTAAATACAATTCAAATATATGTTTTCTTATTTATTCCATTTTTAATTACTAAAATCGCACATAAAAAACGGACTTTATCGAATGAATTAATTATTGGTTTTTCTTTAATTACGGGTTTTATTTTATGCTATTTGCCCAGTCCTGTTGAACTTCTATATTGGTTTACGGGATCATGGGTGTATTTACCCGGCTTGGTTTTTATGCTGTTATGGTATATGTTAATCGAGAAAGAATCTAAATCCAAAATCGATAGAATACTCATTGTTTTATTACCCTTTATAATTGCAGGTACAAATGAAATTAACATACTCATCATGGCATGGTTAATTTTATTTGCATTTATAAAAAGTAATAGAGAAAGCTTTTGCTATTTTGCAATAATTGCTTTTTTAATTGGTGCAGCTATTGCATTGCTTACCCCAGGAAATATGCAACGTTCGAATTTCTTTTTACTCGAAGCGCATCATCCAGCCCGAGATTTTTTATTTTCTATTAATGAGAGTTTTCAAAAAACGATTCATTATATAAAAGATTGGTTTCGATCTACGCCTATTTTGCTTGTTTGGCTTGCTATAACTTTGTTAAATCCTTCTGGCAATATTCAGTTTTCAATTAAATTGAAGGTGTTTTCTGCGCTGTCAATCTTTATGATTCCCCTGTTGTTTTTTCCTTTTATTTATGCAACAGGCATGACAAACCTACCCGAGCGATTATTAAATGTTATTTTTCTTTATCTTTTTATTGCCGGGTATTTTCTATTTAATGTGCTGTTCGATTTAATTTATAAACGGAGTTCATCTCAAACAATTTTGGCTTCATTCATTGCACTTGTTTTGTTGTTTCAAGCTAGTTATTCCAGTAATTTACGAACTGCACTTTTCGATTTAAAAGAACTTGCGTTTTATCGAAAAGAACTCGATTTACGGAATGATTTAGTTGCACAACATGCGAGTGTTTCCTCTCAAGATACATTGCAAATCCCTGCAATTAAGCACATCCCTCAAACGATATTTTATACAGATTTATCATCAAGCGCAGGTCACTGGTATAATCAGGGATTCGCTTTTTTTCACGGAATAAATGCAGTTGTAATAGAAGAGGGAATTCGAATTAAATAAAATCATTCCCAATCAAACGAATTCGATTAAACGCCTCATTCAATATTTCTTCAGAGGTTGAATAACATATCCGAATATGTCCTTCGGATTCTGATTCAAACCAATTTATACCTCCTGGCACTAAAGCAACACGAGCATTTTCGAGTATTTTAGTTGCTATTTCTGCCGATGTTTTATTTGTATTTATTATTTGAGGAAATGCTAAATATGTTGCATCAGGATGATTATTTTCTAAATAGGGCGTCTGATCAATAAATGCCAAAGTTAACTCACGCATTTTACTTAAATGTAACTGGAAATTATATAACCAATCGTCACAAAGTGTCAACGCGGCTGTTCCCGCAACTTGAGCCAATACAGAAATCCCAAAAGCAGTTGTGGCATGCCCCGAAACTTGATATATCGCATTACATGTTTCTTCATCGGATGAAATAATATAACCAATCCGATGTCCTGCCAATGCGAAGTTTTTGGATAATCCCGAAACAATTAAAATCCGGTTGTATTGAATTAATGATGAATCCAAAATGCTTGTGAACGGATTTTCAAAGTAAATATCCGACCAAATTTCATCGGAAACAATCCACAAATTATGTTCTTGAGCAAGAGCAATGATTGCATTTAAATGTTCTTTGGAAATTATTTTTCCCAAGGGATTATTGGGATTACATATGAAAATAGCACGGGTTTGAGGATCAATTAAACTTCGAAGTTCATCCAAATCGAATTGCGCATTATGTTTGTCCACGTTACATGTTCTAACTTCTGCTCCAACATTTTCAATTGATTTTCGAAATAAAAAATCGACTGGATTCGGAATAATTGCGTTCTCGTTTTCTTTTAATATAGTTTTTGCACACACAAATAAACCATAAGCAGCACTATTTACAGGTAAAACAAATTCCGAATTTACTGTTGCATTTTTCTTTCGTTTATACCAAGATGCAATTGCATTTTTAAATTCAGAATCACCCATTGGGTTCCCATAAGGGAAATAGCCAGACGCAGAATATTCTTGGATAGCATTTACAATGGGTTGTGCAACGCGAAAATCGGGATCTGCTGCAGTTAATGGAATGACATCAATATCATGTGTTGCCCATCGGTAATTAAATGCACGTTTTCGTAAGATACCTAAATCGACTTGATTGCTTGAAAATAAATTCATTGTTCTAATGGATAGCAAGAGGAATTATATATTCATGTGAGGTTTTCATATCGAGGAAATTCCGCACTAATTCATCACCCTCTTTAATGTATTTTTGAATAAAGACATTGCGTTTTGCATAGTAATTTTCAAAAACATTTTCTAAAGTTTCTTCTGGTTTTTGTTCCGACAATAAACTTGCTAAACACAACGCATCTTCAATAGCAGAGTTTGCTCCTTGACTTGTAAATGCTAGAAGAGGATGGGCTGCATCGCCGATTAGAACCATATTGTTTTTATGAAATGCGGGTAATAAATCCAAGCGTTTTGAAACCCATAAAAAAACATGATTGAAATTTGTATTTTTAATTGCAGACTGAAATTCATTCGGGAAGTTGACTACCCTATCTGACATAAACTGTTGAATGATTTCAGGTCTATTCTCGGATAACTGATGCAGCGTTGAATTGAATTGAAAAAACCAAATGTAATGATTGTCTAATAATGGAATTAGGCCCATAGAACAACCATTTTCTGAATCAATTACTTTAACGAAAACATCTTTTTTGTCTTTTATTTCAGGCAGATAAACAACGCCAACAATTTCTTCTTCGCCGACGGATGCCAGTTCGGTATCTGGAAATAACTGTTTACGAATACGCGAACTATTTCCATCGCTACCAAAATATACATCCGATTTTACGCTTTCGCCGTTTTCAAACTGAATTGATTCTATGTCTCCATTACTAGTATAATTCAATTTCTCAAATGGCATACCGTACTGCACATAATTACTATCAAACTCTTCAGAAAGCAATTCCATAATATGTTTGCGACTTATTGCAATGCAATCTTCAAGAGATTTAGAATATATTTCTTCGCCTGAAGGAGAAATTGCTTTGAAAAAATTAATTGGGTTCCCTCTTTTTAGAAGTTTTGATTTCAAACTGAGAACATTGAGAGCATCGATCCCATTTTTCAATAATAAGAAACCAAACCCAACACTTGAATTGTCTTTATTTCTTTCAAATATGCGGGTTTTTACTCCATTTCTATGTAAACAAAGCGCCATTGCATAGCCCGATATGCCACCACCAATTATAGAAGCTGTTTTAAATCGAAAATTATTTTTCTGTATTTTGAAAAGACTATCAACGATTCTCCAGTTATCTAAATACCCTTTTTCTTCTTTAACTAATTTCCCATTATTCCAATAGATATTTAATCTTTCTTTTAAATGAGGAATGGAAGAGCCGCTCATAATTTGCATCTCTCGGGTCGATAAAACCTCAAATTCATTCATTAAGGTTATTGGATCGGAAGATTGATTTTTCCGCTCTATTTTTCCAGATGATAATTTGAATATAATATCATTCCAATGATTTAAAATTTCAGGTTCATTTATAGTATCGAATACTTCCTGGTCGAATATAAATTCCTCCGCTTCATTTATAAATATCAGCGTTGGGAACCGGCTCACTTTCCAATTTTCTTTTTCAAATAAATCGGCTTTAAAGGCATTTTCAGCTCGGCCATTTTTAAAATCAACTGTAAATTGTTCTAGGTTTAATTCGCATCGTATAACCGCATGAATAATAGTATTCTCGGCACTGATGTCTTTCTTCTCAATAAAAAGCATTTCGCGAATCGAACGTAAAAATTTAATGGCTTTTTCGGGATCCTGAATTTTGGCTGCATGATACGCAATGGAAGCTGGGTATGAAGATTGCACTGGATTTTCAACCCAAATATCTCCATCCATATCTGCTCCAAATTCACGGGCCTGACAGTTTATTAAGTTAGCTAGAAATTGTTCTTTCGTAAGGTTTTTATCAGGCGATTGGAATTCATTCCAAGATGGCAGTAAACCGCCCATTCTTGTTTCAAGAATGAGTTGGTCATTGTAATCCTGAATGAGTTTATATAAATAAGGCTCAATAAGCCAACAAGTTGAACAAACCGGATCGGTAAAATAAATCAGTTTTATTTTCTGGGATATAACTGTATTGGGCATCGTGTAATAAATAATTTATATCGATAATGGGAGTGTTCATTGAAATATAACGCTATTCGAATTATAATTTCTTAAAAACCTCTTTTTTCAAAAATGAACTTAATAAAACAGAAAAGCAAATTTTATCTTAAAATCATACCGATACAACACAAAAAAATATCCCATATACTACAATCCAATAGTGCTCCGTCCTTTTTAATCGATTATTGTTTTAAATTTCCAACACTCGTTTTAAAACTACATGGATAAAAAAATGGTTGACATTTAAAATTCATTAAATTCGCCCGTATTTATATTTTGACATTATGATTCAACCCGCAAAAAATTATCCCCAAAGGCTCATTGGGTGCAATTTATTTAAGTTCATTTCCTGTTTTTCGTTTTTTATTGTTAGTTTCTTTGCTCAAGCTCAAGACACTCAAATTAGAGGATTCATTGATTTAGGCTCGAATTACAAAAACGACCAAGTGAATTTCACATTGGGCGAACAAGATTTATTTATCACTTCCGATATCTCCGATCGGGTGTCCTTTTTAGGGGAAACGGTTTTTAAATATTCTGCCACTTCACCAACGAAATTTGATGTCAGTATTGAACGCATAATTCTAAAATACAACATCAAAGGCAATCACAACATTTTATTTGGGAAGCACCATACTCCCGTTAATTACTGGAACGATTCCTATCATCACGGACGCGTTTTGTTTCCAACTATTTTTCGTCCAATGATGTTCGAAATGGGCGTTGTTCCTTTGCATACAACTGGCTTACGTTTTCAAGGTCAGAATCTTGGGAAGCTAAATTTTGGCTATGATGCATTGATTGGGAATGGCGAAGCATCAACCGACGCTGGGGATATTAACCCGATGAAATCGTTTATGCTTGGGGCTCATATCACACCAATTGAACACCTCAGAATCGGAATAAGTTACTATAACGATTATATTCCTAAAGGTGCAGCACTGCATCATTCAACAAACGTAAGCAAGCAAAATGTAAAACAATCGCTTTACAGTGGTTCAATATCTTATTTTGGAGATAAGTTCGAATTGCTTGCAGAATCATCTGTTGCGATAAATCAAAATGATTCTACGGGATCAACGGTTAGTCCTACTGCATATGTGTATGCGGGCTACCGTACAAAATTTAAATTGGTTCCATACATGCGTGTCGATTTGCTGAATTTCAGTTCACAAGAAGTGCTTTTTCCTAATAAACAATATCAAGGTGCATTAGTTGGTTTGCGTTATGAAATCAACTATTTGGCGGTGTTGAAGCTCGAATACAACTACACCGAATCCATGTCTATGTCCGACCATAATTCAATGACCCATACCAATGCAATCAATTTCCAATTTGCGATTGGTTTCTAAAACCCACCTAAAATGAATATTTTAAAAAAAATCCTGCTCAGTTTTATAATCATTACATCAATTCTATCTTTATCAAGCGCTACGTCTGCCGATGATCCATCTATCATGGTTATTGCGAATGAAAAAGGCGCTCCCGCATCTCTCACGATGAAGGAGTTAAAAGGGATTTTAAAAGGAGAGAAACAACGATGGAAAGATGGAACTAAAATCTCCATCGCTTTTATGAAATCATCTACTCCTGTTGGGAGTGCTACAGCCAAGAAAGTAATGAAAATGAGTGGCGATCAACTAAACAAATATTGGTTAGCCCTTGTTTTTCAGGGTAAAGCGAAAGCTCCTATTTTCTATGGTTCGGCAAGCGAAGTGGAAAGTTATGTTTCTCAAAATGCAGGTGCCATTGGTGTTGTTGAAGCCGGCTACCAAGTAAAAGGACCAAAAATCATTTCCATTGACGGAAAGAAATCGTTTTAATTTTTCTGATTATGAAATTATCGCTCAAATCGAAAATCTGGATTACCATGCTTTCGGTGGTCCTGATGTTCGCTTTTTTTGTACTATCCTATTTCCCTGAACAGCAGCAAAAGGTATTGTTGACGAATTACAATACCGAAGTGCAAAATTTG
>CALQJV010000075.1 GCA_943330985.1 Chitinophaga pinensis | reverse complement strand
GAACTTTTTTATAGAAGAAACTTTACAGGCAAACGCGAATGGGAAAAGTTTTATCGATTCCCTCATTCGGGAACCGTTGTTCAATATATCAATTTCAATAATTCATTTCTTGGATCGGGCTTTTGTGTAATGCCTTATATCAGCTTTCCCATCATTCCAAAAAGAAAATACAGCGAACTACATTTTCGTTTGGCATCTGGAATTGGATACACGAGCAAGACATTCAATTTGGATGAAAATCGGAAGAACACCGTTATCAGCTCCCATTTCAATGCGGCTTTTAATTTTCTTCTTCAATACCATTGGAAAATATTTAATGGAGCCGAATTATTAACAGGAATTTCATTTACCCATTTTTCGAATGGGAAATTTAAAATACCCAATGCTGGAATCAATGTGGTGGGCGCTAATGTTGGATTGAGTGTGAATGTTGGAGGAATAACTGGGGTAAACAACAACTCATTTCCAGTTTTGAATAAACGTTGGAGATACATCGCTTCGCTGGGTGGTTTTGCCAAAGAAACGGAACCTGTTAATCGTAAAAAATTTGCTGCAGTTACTTTGTCGGCCAATGCATTAAAACGATTTAGTCCTAAAAGTTCGTATGGAACGGGGATCGATTTTATGTATGATGCATCATTGAAAGAAGAATTCCGTCAACAAGGAAAATCGCTCGATGTCCCAGTTCGTATTGGACTAACAGCCGATTATGAATTACATGTTGGAAAAGTTACGTTCCCAATCCAACAAGGTTTTTATGTGATTGATGCCTATAAACAAGATCCTATTTTTTACCAAAGAATTGGCATGCGTTATCATTTGCCACATAATTTAACATTTCAAATTTGTCTAAAAACACATTTTGCAAAAGCCGATTTTGCCGAATTTGGACTTGGTTATTTCTTCCGATGAAACAGTTTCTCCTACTCTTGATTTTTAGCATCGCGTTAATTTCTTGTAAAAAAGAAAGCATGGGCGATTGTTTTAAAGGAACTGGTATCGTTAAAAAGGAAACACGCATGCTCGAAGACTTCGATAGCATCTATGTGGATCGTCGTTTAAATGTAATTCTTGTTCAAGACACAGTAAATTTCGCTCAAGTTGAAGCAGGCGAACATTTGCTGGATTTGATTGATACCGAAGTGAAGAATGGAGAATTAACTCTGCGAAATAACAACAAATGCAATTGGGTTAGAAGCTATAAGATACCTGTGAACATTGAAGTTCATACCACTAATCTTCAACACATCGTAATGTGGGGAGCGAGTAACATTAGCAACAAAGACACCTTGAGATTTCCGAATTTGGTAATCGAATACCGAGATGCTTCGGGTAATGTAGACTTAATGGTCGATAATCAATTAACGAACATCATTCAACATACTGGCGCTGGAGATGCTGTAATTCATGGAAAGACTGATCAACTTTTGGTATATATGGCATCACTTGGTTATGGCGATTATACCGATTTGAATGCTCAGAATGTGTATGTAGAGAATAAAAGTTCGGCCGATTGCAGAGTATTAGGCAATCAATCATTTACATTTCGATTGCGCGGAGATGGAAACATTTTTTACAAAGGACAAGGAGAAATTATTTCAGAAGAAAAAACCGGAAATGGAGTTATTAAAAAAATTCTATAATATTTAAATTACTTTCGAAAAGCAGCCCGGAAATTTCCCTTCAATGCTCGGCGTCTCTTTGAAAATTCCGAAAACAGTTGATCCCGATCCCGTCATTGCAGTATATAAAGCACCTTCATCTTTTAGCATCTGTTTAATTTGATTTATTTCGGGATGATTTGCTTCTATGCCGAATTCGAATGCATTCTGGAACGTCCAATTTTCGGGCGGAAGCTGCAATTGTCCCATCCAATTTTCGGGAGCATCTTCGATTTTCACCGACTGAAATGCTTGAGCCGTAGAGATGTGAATTCCCGGATTTACTAAGCAGATTGAATACCCATCCAAAGGTAAAGAAAAAGGGCTCAAAACTTCTCCCCTTCCACTTACTTGACAAGGTTCATCGAAAATAAAAAACGGGCAATCTGAGCCCAGGTTTGCAGCTAAATTCAAGATTTCTTCTTGGGGAATTTGCAAAGAGAATAGCTCATTCAATAAACGCAAAGCCCAAGCCCCATCCGAAGAACCACCGCCCAAACCCGCACCCATAGGAATAACTTTGTGCAAATGCATTTTCACCGCAGGTATTCCATAAAGTGCATGAAGCAGATTGTAGGCTTTCACAACCAAATTACTATCCGTATTTCCACGAATTTCCAAACCGCTCGAGGAAAAAATAGATGTTCCATCTTCTCCTGAAACTTGAATAATTTCCAAAGCATCGCAGAATGAAACAGGGTAAAACACACTCGAAATGGCATGAAATCCATCTTCACGTTTGCCTGTTACATACAATCCTAAGTTAATTTTACACGGAGGAAATACAATCATTATAGATTTGAATAAACATTATCAAGCACTTAAGCAAAATAGAAGTAAAATTTTAACGTTTTCGAAAATACGTTATTGATTCGAATGTGTAACTTGCGCATCCTGAATTCGGATTTATTATGACGTTTCTAGATTTTGAACAACCCATAGCAGAACTTTTTGACCAGCTCGAACAAGCACGTTCGTTGGCTGAATCGAGTAAAATTGATATGACCAAAGCCATCAAGGAGCTTGAGTCTAAAATTGATTCCACACGCAAATCGATATACAGCGAATTAACACCTTGGCAACGCGTTCAAGTTTCGCGTCATCCCGATAGACCCTACACATTGGCATACATCAACTTCATGACTGATGGTAATTTTACCGAAATGCATGGCGACAGAACCGTTGGTGACGATAAAGCCATGGTGGGAGGTTTAGGTTGTGTTGATGGAAAATCGGTGATGTTTATTGGACAGCAAAAAGGAGCAAATACCAAAATGCGCCAATTCAGAAAGTTTGGAATGCCCAATCCCGAGGGATATAGAAAAGCTCTCCGTTTGATGAAGCTTGCAGAAAAATTCGACATTCCAATCGTCACATTTATTGATACTCCTGGAGCATATCCGGGCTTGGAAGCCGAAGAACGTGGACAAGGAGAAGCCATTGCCCGCAATCTTTACGAAATGACCAAATTGCGCGTACCGGTAATCTGCATCATCATTGGCGAAGGTGCATCAGGTGGTGCCTTGGGAATTGGCATTGGAGATAAAGTGCTCATGCTCGAAAATACTTGGTATTCGGTTATTTCACCCGAAAGTTGCTCGTCAATTTTGTGGAGAAGCTGGGAATATAAAGAACGTGCGGCGACTGCGCTGAAACTTACTGCCCAAGACATGCTGAAAAATAAATTGATTGACGGCATTATTCCAGAGCCAACGGGTGGTGCACATACAAACTTCCACGAGGTTTTTACGAACGTTAAGACAGAAATCAATAAACATTTGACGAAGCTTAGTAAGCTAAAACCTGAAAAAAGAATTGAAATGCGCATTGATAAATTCTCTGCGATGGGTTCAATTATTCAGGATTAATTTCAATACTTCTTCTACATCATGAGCAACACGATTGAAGCAAACCGAAACGAAGATACCATGAAGTTGCTGCTTTCGTCGATGCGGCAAAAGTTGGAAAAAGTGATGCAAGGAGGTGGGCAAAAGCGCATCGACAAAGAACACGAAAAAGGCAAAATGACTGCCCGTGAGCGCATTGCTTTTCTACTCGACAAAGGTGCACCTCAACAAGAAATTGGTGCTTTTGTGGGCGATGGCATGTACGAAGAACACGGTGGTTGCCCAAGTGGTGGAGTTGTTGTGGTAATCGGTTATGTGAAAGGTCGTCAGTGTATTGTGGTTGCAAATGATGCCACAGTAAAAGCGGGTGCTTGGTTTCCCATTACAGCAAAAAAGAATCTACGAGCCCAGGAAATTTCCATTGAAAATCGTTTGCCAATTATTTACTTGGTTGATAGCGCAGGTGTTTATTTGCCTATGCAGGATGAGATTTTCCCTGATAAAGAACATTTCGGACGCATATTTCGGAACAATGCAATTATGTCGTCGATGGGCATTTTGCAGATTTCGGCGGTGATGGGAAGTTGCGTTGCTGGGGGTGCCTATTTGCCCATAATGAGCGACGAAGCCATGATTGTGAAAGAAACAGGCACCATCTTTTTGGCGGGTTCTTATTTGGTAAAAGCCGCGATAGGCGAAGACATCGACAATGAAACATTAGGAGGTGCCACCACACATTGCGAAATCAGTGGAGTTACCGATTACAAATGCGAAAACGACGAAGATTGTCTGACGCGTATTCGCAATATTATGGATAAAGTAGGCGCTCCTGAAAAAGCTGGTTTCGATCGAACAAAAGCAGAAGCACCCACGAAAGATCCAAATGAGATTTACGGGATTTTACCTGAATCGCGCGAGAAACCTTATGAGATGCGTGATATCATTCATCGTATTGTTGATAATTCAGAATTCGAAGAATACAAAGAAAACTTTGGACAAACCATTGTGTGTGGTCTAGCGCGCATTGAAGGTTGGGCGGTTGGTATTGTGGCCAATCAGCGCAAAGTAGTAAAAAGCAAGAAAGGTGAAATGCAATTGGGAGGCGTTATTTACAGCGACTCAGCCGATAAAGCAGCACGTTTTATCATGAATTGCAACCAGAAAAAAATCCCCTTGGTGTTTCTTCAAGATGTGACCGGCTTTATGGTAGGCTCACGTTCGGAACAAGGTGGAATTATTAAGGACGGTGCAAAAATGGTGAATGCCATGGCAAACAGTGTGGTTCCGAAATTTACGGTTGTTATTGGCAACAGCTACGGAGCGGGCAATTACGCCATGTGTGGAAAAGCATACGATCCACGCTTGATGTTGGCTTGGCCAAGTGCTAAAATTGCGGTAATGGGCGGAGCACAAGCTGCGAAAGTTTTACTTCAAATTGAAGTGAGCTCTTTGAAAGCAAAAGGCAAAGTGATTACCGAAGTCGATGAAAAAGCCATTTACGACAAGATCTTCAATCATTACGAAGCCACGACATCCATTTATTACAGCGCTGCGCGTTTGGTTGTAGATGCGATTATTGATCCACTAGAAACACGAAAAGCTATTTCGATGGGAATTGAAGCAGCGAATCATGCCCCAATTGAAAAACGCTATAATGTTGGCGTGATTCAGGTTTGATAAATACAACCTAAAACCATCCCATGAAAACGCGTTACATTCTTGCTTCACTTGTATTTTTTTGTGGGTTAACCTCAACAATTAATGCTCAACATGATACCATTCGGTATTATTACAAAAGTGAAAAGCCTGTTGCTAAAAACCATCAAAACAAAATCTATGGTGAATTATTGGGATCTGGCTTTGGCATATCCGCAAACTATGAACGATGTGTTTGGCAAGACGACAAGGTTTCTCTAAATGCTCGAATAGGAATTGGCTCCGCAATACTAATAAATGCATTGCCAATTTTGGGATTTAACGCATGTATAGGGAAAGGGGAAAGTAAATTTGAAGTTGGCCTAAATGCATTACGAGTATACGGCATTAATTTATCCAGCGGAAATGATTACACATCTATTTTTGCAAACCCAGTTGTAGGATACAGATATGAAAGTAGAGATGGCTTTTTATTTCGATTCGCACTTACGCCCTTTATCAATCCAGATAAAAATGCCGAATTCCCTTTTTTCCCATGGCTAGGGATTAGTTTTGGAGGCGCCTTCTAAACAGAATACTCAATGAACGACTTGAATATAGCCGTTATTTTTAGCCCCATTAAGAGATTCTAACGTGTAAAAATAGACGCCAGCTTGAATGAGTTCATTCGTCGGTTCTCCGGTAGAATTCTGAATTTTTCCGTCCCAATTATTTTTGTATTCAGTTGAACCAAATACTTTTCTTCCCCATCGATCATACACCCAAAAAGTACTATTCGGTTTCAAGCCATTAATAACAAACATATCGTTAGTACCGTCTCCATTCGGAGAGAATGTATTGGGAATATTTAGTGGACAATCCTTTTTCACATCCACCGAAAAACTGGTCGAGCTGCTTCCATCCGAATTACTTACAGTTAGGTTAACCGTTTTTTGTCCTTGGGAATAATAGCAAACTCGTGGATTCGGATCGCTCGAAACAAGCGGATCACCATCGGGAAATTCCCAATACCAAGAAGTTGGATTACAGATACTTTGATCGGTAAATTGAGCACAACTGAGTGGACAATCTTCGGTTAATTCGAACGTAGCAGCTGGCGATGGAGAATATGTTCCGCAAATTCCTGTAGTTGAGTATATCAATGGAAGATCATTAAAACTCGCATTTGTCACTTGAGCTTGAATAGTTTGAATAAACGGATATTCAAAACCGGAAATTAAGTTGCCAATTTTATGAGTAAAGTTATCAATTGGTAATGCGTTACATGCGAGTTGATCATAGGAATTCAAGCGGACTAAACCGGCGTTTCGTTTTCCAGT
>CALQJV010000074.1 GCA_943330985.1 Chitinophaga pinensis | reverse complement strand
GTATTTTTTATCGAGTTCTTGAATGAGAGAAATCAACCGAATTTGATCGATGGTAACACAAACTGAAAAACTCAATGCTGAATTTTGCATGAGGTTTACATGTGCTCTATTTTGGGAAAAAAGCTCAAATAAATCGCGAAGATTTTCTTCTAGAATAAATGAAAAATCACGAGGAGAAACTGAAATTAGAATTTGTTGTTTTTTGAAAATATAGGTTGGGATTTCCTGCCTTAATTCATCTTCTTTAATACAAGTACCAGGTGCTTCAGGGTTCACAAAAGATTTTACAAACAAAGGGATATTTTTGTTTTGCAAGGGCTTAATTGTTTTGGGATGAATTACTGTAGCACCATAATAAGCCAATTCAATTGCGTCATAATACGACAAAGCTGGAAGCAATTGTGCTTGAGGAAAATGTCGTGGATCAGCGTTTAATACACCTGGGACATCCTTCCAAATGGTAACATCCTTCGCATGGAGACAATAAGCAAGAATTGCAGCCGTATAATCGGACCCCTCACGTCCTAGTGTTGTGGTGTAATTTTCGGAAGTTCCTCCAATAAATCCTTGGGTAAGAAAAAATTGAGGTGACTGAGAACTTAGTTCATTCCCAATTAAATTATCAACCGCTTTCTGAGTAAATAACCAATCAACCTGTCCTTCTCGATAGGTATTATCTGTTCGAATTAAATCGCGTGCGTCGAGCCAGAGTGTTTCTATCTGAGAAGCATTTAAAAAAGCAGCAACGATTCGTGTGGAGATAAATTCACCTTGAGAAACAATTTGATCGTATTCATAATCGTACGATTTAATTTGAGTTTCTTCGATTGCCCAATAAAGTTCTGCAAAGATATCCTCAATATCATCTTCTACTTGATTGCGTTCGTTTGGGAATAACTCACTTAATAAATCGAGATGTTTTTGTTTAAGGGTTTCTAATAGCTGAGAAGCTTCGCCTGTTTTATTAAAATAGGCATGAACAATTTCTTCCAAAGCGTTAGTGGTTTTACCCATTGCCGAAATAACAATACACATCGATTCAGATGCATTTCGCTGAATAATATCTACAATATTTCGAACTCCATGAGCATCAACTATCGAAGCTCCACCAAATTTAAACACCTTCATAATTGCTCCGGGCTTATTTGTTGCATTTGTTCATAGGTAAACTTGCAATTAATCCATTCGGAATCGAAATGTGCTTTAAATCGCTTATAAAAGCCAATTGCGGGCTCATTCCAATCTAATACTTGCCATTCGAGACGGCCAGCTTGGGTGGTTCGTGCAACTTGATATACCGAACGGAACAATTCTTTTCCGATACCTTTTCCACGAAATTCTTGATCAACAATAATATCTTCCAAATAAATACAACGCCCCTTCCAAGTAGAGTATTTGGTGTAATAAAGCGCCATTCCGACAATGGCATTTTCTTCAGAGCGTGCAACAAAACAATCAAAGATTTTATGTTCCCCAAAGCCATCTCGAAGTAGGATTTCGTGGGTAACAGTGACTTCATTGGGAGCTTTCTCATACAAAGCCAATTGCTTAATTAGAGAAAGTACATGAGGAATATCAATTGGGAGAGCAGGTTCTATGAGAAAATTCATGCTGCTAATGTACAGCAGGAGGAATGGATCTGCAATGCTATTTTGATTGAATTAATAAACAACATTAGTGAATAAAAAACGGCAGTCTCTATAATTAGAAACTGCCGTATAAAATATAATCAATTTGAATTATGCTTGAGGTTCAATTGAAGCATCTTTAGAAACCACTTTTGCCGGAGCTTTAACTTTCACTACAGAAGATTTCTTTGCAGAGTTATTCACTTTAACTGCCTTTGCTTTAGTCGATTTTAGCACAACAGCTTTCGCAACTTTAACAGCTTTGGGTTTTGTTAATTTAGCAACAGTTAATTTAAGCGCTTTAATTTCATTATTAATAGCTGCTGGCTTTGATTCAACAACTTCTGAAACAACTTCCGGAGATTTAACAGAACTTACTTTCTTTGATGTCTTAGGGGCTTTAGATAGTTTCGGTTTTTTAGAAGCCGATTTTTCATTTTTAACTACCGTTGAATCTATTTTTGTTTTGATTGATGGTTTTGCTTCAACAGCTCGTTTAATGTACTTCGCGCCTAGTTTAGGACCACGTTTTTTGGAAGAATCTTTTGCTGGAGAACTTACCTCTGATGTTTTAACAGAAGCAGGTTTGGTATTATCAATTTTCGCCAATTTAACTTTTGAAGTTTTAGCAACACGTGTTTTCTTAGTTGTTGCCTTTTTGTATTTCGCACCCGGTTTGGGACCACGTTTTTTTGGAGAATCTTGAACATTTAATAATGTAGATGATTCAACCGAAACAGATTTCTTAATTTCCGCTTTTGGTAATTTAACTTTAGGCGATTTAGTTACTCCTGTTTTTTTAATAGCTGATTTTTTGTATTTCGCACCTGGTTTAGGTCCACGTTTTTTAGGCACAGTTGAAACGACTGCAGTTGTTGTCGATTCTAAAGTAACAATTTCACTTTTAATTTTTGCTGGACGACCTCGACGTTTTATAATTTTAGGCTCTGTGGATATTGCTTTTACTTTAGCCGGACGGCCTGGTTTACGACCAGCTACCTTGATTTTATTTATTTCAACTAATTCCGAATCTCCATCATTTTTAAATTGTTTTTGAGTAGATGGCTTAGGTCCTCTTTTTTGAGGAGCACTACCAATTTTTGCAATTATTGATTTAATTGCTTTTAATCTTAACTCCATTTTTTCCATTTCCATGGTGTAAAATGCGTGAAGTTCAGACATTTCCTCAACAGAGAATTCGATGTTTTTTGCCATGTTTATATATATAATTATTTTGACAAATGTATTTTATTTTTTTTATACAATACATATAACTTGTTAAGTTATTTAAATAAATAAAATTATTTTACTCATATCTAATTGATATTATGATATATAAATTTATATTAATTTAATAAATTCGAATATTTAATTGAAATTTAAATCTCATTTTAATCTAATAATAAAATGAAACGGGTAAATTTCTTGAGAAATATTTATGATAAATCATTTTAAAGTCACATTTCAATATATTTCAGCAAATTAGAAGTGTTGATTTTCTCACAATACGAAATAAAACTCCTTACCTAACAAGGTTTTAAATAGTTATCGATAGCATTAATTACATATTGATAAATTAAATAATCGGATTATGTATTTGAATTAATAACTGCTTTTCGAATTCAATCTCTTTCGGCAATGATGACATTTCTGTAATAATGTTTAATTATTTGACTTGGAGAATAGCCAAGTTCAGACATCCGAATGGCGCCTTCTTGACACATTCCAACGCCATGCCCAAAGCCCCTTCCGAATAAATAAACACTATCGCCTTTGCATTCCCAATCAAACCATGTCGATTTTAAACTCAGTCTCGTTCGCAATTCTATTGTATTAAATTTCTTATTTCCAATATTCAATACTTCTGGGCGACTGAATGAAAAGCTGCAAATAGCTTCGCATAATGAATTTTGTGCTATGGAATCAATTGGAATTCCAATGTTGAGTTTATTACAAAAAATATCCAAGGAAATTTGTTTTTGCCAAGTTGCTTGCTGACCGCTTAAGCAAAATGTATCGCGCACACTTCGGCAATAAGTTAACATCGATTTCCAAACATCTTCCGACGCACATGTTTGTCCACCACAATTGGAATGAAATAACAACTCCGCTAAATCGCCTTTCACACTATCAAGCACCACTATGTTTTGGGTCGAAAGAATAGCTTGTTGATAGGGTTTATATTCGTAGTAGCCTTTAAAAACTTGGCAATGTGTTTGATCACACAATTCGAATCCTTCGGAACGGTGTCTATTCTTGTAAAAACGAGCATAAGTTCTCGATAAAATTGCATGCACTTCGTAAAGCGCATTGGATTTATCGTATCCAACTTCGCCGCGTAAAACACCCGTTAAATAATCAACTTCATCGATAAAATTAATAATTTTCAAGGCGCCATTTTCGGAAGTAACGCGTAATTGACCTGAATATTTATTGCCCTTATAATTGGGTTGAATGGGTTTCATTAATACAGAGAATCTTTCCATGGAAGAACACTCAACCTGTTTTAAACTTCCTAGAAACAAATCATTCTGAAATACTTCAACCCTATTCCTTTGGGCTTTCAATTGAAATTTAGGGCGTTTTTTTGTTCCCCAAATTGAAAGGTTGGATTGGGTAATAATTTGAGAATGTTCACTTAATTCAATCGAGATTTCTTTGATGATAGATGCTCGGAACAATCCAATTTTCAACGTATTTTCTTGCGCAATTGCACAATGAAAAAGAAAGAAAAAATGGAGCACTATGAAGTATCGAAACATCGGTATAAAATTACGTGTATTATCGAAACACTCAATTAATCCTTCATTTTCAATCGATTTACCATGTCTTTTGCTGTTCGTTCCGATGCTCCTATTCCTCCTAATTGCTTTCGTAGTTCTATATATTCCTGCAACATGGACGTGCGATTATTTCCTTCGTATAAAATTGCATCTAAATTTTCTCGAATCCGTGATTCATTCATTTCTGATTGAATTAACTCTTTTACAACCATGCGATCAAGAATTAAATTCACCAATGAAATAAAACGGACTTTAATAAGGCGACGAGCAAGCCAATAAGAAATTTCACCTCCCTTGTAACAGACCACTTCAGGCACCATAAATAATGCAGTTTCTAAAGTAGCAGTTCCCGAAGTAACCACAGCTGCTTGGGCATGCGCTAAAAGCTGATAGGTTTCACCACTTATAATATGTACAGGAAATCCCTTGGCCCAAATTTTATATTTTTCCAATGTAATGGAAGGAGCTGCGGCAATAACAGGAATATGATGCGTGTAAGATGCGATACTTTTGAGCATTTCAGGGAGCATGCGCGATATTTCTTGCTCACGACTTCCTGGTAACAAAGCAATAATTGGAAGGTCTTTTAAATTGTGTCGTATTCGAAATGTTGAATCGAGTTTAAATTGATCCACTGCATCTAACAAAGGATGTCCTACAAAACTAACGTCTACTTGATAACGTGCATAAAACTCTTTCTCGAAAGGGAGAATCACATACATGCGATTAACGACTTTCTTAATTTTATGCACACGACTTTGTTTCCAAGCCCAAATTTGTGGTGATATATAATAGAATACGCGAATGTTGTTTTTAAATGCGAATTCAGCAATCCGAAGATTAAAACCCGGATAATCAATTAAAATGAGAACATCTGGATTGTATTGAAGTATGTCTTGTTTACAAAAACGAATATTTCGGATGATTGTAGGCAAATTCATGAGCACTTCCGTAAATCCCATAAATGCCAAATCGCGGTAATGTTTTACTAAATCCGCACCCGCTTGAACCATTAAGTCGCCTCCCCAAACGCGGAATTCGGCATGAGCATCTTCGTTCTTTAATGCGCGAAGTAAATTACTTCCATGAAGATCTCCCGATGCTTCACCTGAGATAACGTAGTATTTCATAATTTTAAGCAAAGAAAACGATTCAGATGAATAAAGCTCAAGAGAAAATAAAAATTATGTAGGTTTGAAGCATGAAAGTCACTTTTTTAGGAACAGGTACCTCGCAGGGTGTTCCAGTTATTTCATGTAAATGCGAAGTTTGTGTATCGTCCGACTTTCGGGACAATCGACTACGCTGCTCTATTCTCATTGAAAGCAACAACAATCATATACTTATAGATACAGGTCCAGACTTTAGGCAACAGATGTTACGCGCTCGGGTAGATAAATTGGATGCCGTTTTATATACGCATGAGCACAAAGATCATATTGCCGGATTGGATGATATACGTGCGTTTAATTTCTTCCAAAAAAAGCACATGGATTTGTACTTGACCGCCCATGTTGAGGAAGCCATTCGTAGAGAATTTGCCTATATTTTTGCGAACGATAATTATCCAGGAATTCCACTTGTAAATCTTCACCCAATAAACAATTCCCCATTCGAATTATTGGGGGAGCACATCATTCCAATTGCTGTATCGCATTATAAAATGCCAGTTTTGGGATATAGATTAAGGGATTTTTGTTATGTAACTGATGCAAAAGAAATTGCATCTGAAGAAATTGATAAAATGAAGGGAAGCAAGATTGTTGTGTTGAATGCGCTTCGCAAAGAAACCCATCCATCGCATTTTACTCTCGATGAAGCGGTTTCCCTATTGAAATACATCAAACCAGAACAGGCATATTTAACCCATGTTAGCCATCAAATGGGCTTACATGAAGAAGTTGAAGCGGAACTACCGTCTTTTATAAAAATTGCTTACGATGGAATGATTCTGGATTGCTAATCCGATTCAAAATTATCCAAACAAAAGAACTCTTCCTTTCTTGACGTGTTTCTTTCCTGATTGATCAATGAAACTACTTCTGAAAGTATAATTTCCGGCAGGCATCATTTTTTACCACCGCTATTTTTCGCATTGCGCGTTTCATACCTCGCGCGCTGCGCAGTTCGTGTTTGCCGTGCTGGGGGCCGCCGGTGTGCAGCGGGGCCCCTTGTGGTGGGCGGGGC
>CALQJV010000073.1 GCA_943330985.1 Chitinophaga pinensis | reverse complement strand
TGCTGTTATTGAATTTGCAAGAAATGTAATTGGATTACAGGATGCGCATTCAACCGAAATGTCACCTAAGACAACCAATCCTGTTATTCATCTTCAAGATGGTCAGAAAAAAGTGACCAATCGCGGAGGTACTATGCGTTTGGGAGCTTACGAATGTCAATTAAAAGAGGGTTCGAAAGCGCATTCAATTTATGGGCAGAAAACCATTTCTGAGCGTCATCGTCATCGCTACGAATTCAACAATAATTTCAGAGAAATATTCGAGCAATCAGGAATGAATTTATCGGGAGTGAATGATGAAAAGGGGCTTGTTGAAATTGTTGAAATTCCAAATCACCCTTGGTTTATCGGAGTTCAATTTCATCCCGAATATAAAAGTACCGTAGATAAGCCACATCCACTATTTGTGAGTTTTATACAAGCTGCAATTCAGCATGGTGAAACAATTAAGTCTGTTGAAATGCAAACAGTGTAATGGTCAAATTTTTATACGGCCGTTGCTATTTTAGGAGCAGCTGCCAAAATTTCGCTGCTGGCATAATCAGCATATTGCGAGAAATTCTTTACGAATTTTTCAGCGAGTTCAACTGCCTTTTGGTCAAATAGTTCTTTATTATCCCAGGCGTTTCTTGGAAATAAAAGTTCAGTAGGAACTTCAGGACACGATACAGGTGTTCTTAATTTAAAATAAGGAGTTTCGATATATTCTACCTGATCAAGTTCTCCACGTAATGCTGCCGAAATCATTGCTCGTGTATATTTCAATTTAATACGAGAGCCAATCCCATAAGGACCACCGCACCATCCTGTGTTAATAAGCCAAACATTTACATTGCTATCCTTCAATTTCTTGCCAAGAAGCTCTGCGTAACGAGTAGGGTGGAGGGGAAGGAATGCCTTTCCGAAACAAGCTGAAAAAGTAACTTGAGGTTCAGTGATTCCCACCTCAGTGCCAGCAACTTTTGCAGTGTATCCAGAAATGAAATGATACATAGCTTGTGCAGGACTTAATTTGGAAATTGGTGGTAAGACACCAAATGCATCGGCTGTTAAAAAGAAAATATTTTTTGGAATATCTCCAATTGATGGCTGCATAATATTATCAATCAGTTCAATTGGATAAGCAACGCGGGTGTTTTCTGTTTTGTCGATGTTACTATAATCGACATTTCGCGTACCTTCATAATAGTTGGTGTTTTCAAGTAATGCACCAAAGCGAATGGCATTGAAAATTTGCGGTTCCTTTTCAGCTGATAAATCGATGCACTTCGCATAACATCCTCCTTCAAAGTTAAACACTGAATTTTCAGACCAACCGTGTTCGTCATCACCAATAAGACGGCGCTCCGGATCAGCAGAAAGGGTGGTTTTTCCTGTTCCACTTAATCCGAAAAATACAGCAGTATCTCCATCCTTTCCAACATTGGCAGAACAATGCATCGAAAGCACATTCTTTTCATGAGGAAGGATGTAATTCAAAACCGAGAAAATTCCTTTTTTTATTTCGCCTGTATAGCCAGAACCTCCAATTAAGATGATTTTCTTGCTGAAATTAATAATGCTGAAGTTGTGCTGACGTGTACCATCAATACTTGGATCTGCTTTAAATCCGGGCGCATTTATAATGTGCCAATCAGGAATAAAAGATTGAATGGCATCTGCATTAGGACGAAGAAACAAATTATTAGCAAATAAATTTGACCAAGGCAATTCAGTTACAACTCGAATATTTAACTGAAATTCGGGGTCGGCACAAGCGTAACTGTCTCGAACATAAACTTCTGCATTATTGAAATATGCGCAAACACGATTGTATAAGCGGTCGAATGCATCCGATTCAAAACGATTATTTACATCACCCCACCAAACAGAATCTTTGGTTTTTTCATCGAATACAACGTATTTGTCTTTCGGTGATCTACCTGTAAATTCTCCTGTATCGATAGCCAAAGCACCTGTATCTGTTAATGTACCATCGCCAGAAATTAATGTTTCTTCAATCAGTTCTGCAGGACTGAGATTCCAATGGGCTAAAGATACTTGACCAAGTCCAATGTTATCTAATGATGCATTGGGGTTCTTAATGCCTGTTTCTTGCATAGAATTATATTTTGAATATTTGCATTTGGGAGAGCAAAAATAAAATAAAATTCGGCTTATACTCTTTTAAATCGGTAAGAATTGTTATTTATTTCTTCTTCGTATACATGGCGCGTTTTCTTTGCTGTGAACGCGTTCGGTCTTTTTCAAAATGATTTCAGCTCTGCTTTTAAATGAATCTCTTAAGGTAGTTTTTAGTTTACCCAATTGAATGCAATAATCAATCTCACCTTCTCTTCCCCAACTAACGCGTTCGGCAGAGAAATCATCCCCAAATTGCTCTTGGAAATCTTTTACTAAGTAGTCAAATTCCAGGGCAACGGGACCATCTATTCCAGATCCAATACTGTAAAAAGAAACAACTAAGCTGTAGTTTTCAGTTTGAGAATTTTCATTCTGATTTGTTGTCAATTCCTTACTTTTTACTTCTTCTTTATTTTCTATAACAGCAGTCTTTGAGGGGCTTCCGACTTGAGGACTTGTCTCCATTGGGGCTTTGGGAACTTGAGTTGATTTCTCAGTGTTTTTACAAGAAAACAGCAGGAAAGTAGGTGCGATGAGATAAATGCTTAGTGAGGGTTTCATAATTAGATGCTATTGTTGTGTGTAAATATCGTTGAATTTATTTATTGCATACTCTAGAAAATAGCGATCATTCAATTTTTCACCGGTCATTTGCTCGCACAATTCTTCTGAAGTATATAATCTACCTTTATCGAAAACAGATTTTTTAAGCCATTCTTTAATGTACGTTAAATCGCCTTGTGCAATATTAGATTCCATTTCAGGCTTTTGCTTTTTCATTGCATGATTTATTTGAGCGGCATATAAACTTCCTAAAGTATACGTTGGAAAGTATCCAAAACTCCCGTGTGCCCAATGCACATCTTGAAGTAAACCTACATTGTCGTTTGGTACTTCTATGCCTAAATAGTTTCTATATAATTCTTGCCATTTTTGTTTCAAATTATCCACTTGAAGACTCCCATCAATCAATGCTTTCTCTATTTCATATCGAATAATGATGTGCATGTGGTAGGTGAGTTCATCGGCTGAAGTTCTAATTAACGATGGTTTTACTTCATTAATTGCGCAGTAAAATTGTCGCTCATTAATTATACTAAGTTGTTCAGGGAAAAATGATTGAAGTTGGGGATAATAAAAACTCCAAAAGGATTTCCCTCTTCCAATGTGATTTTCCCAAAATCGAGATTGTGATTCATGAATTCCAAGCGACGCCGCTTCTGAAATTGGTGTTCCGAGTTCATTGTATGAAAGGCCTTGCTCATAGAGAGCATGCCCTCCTTCATGCAAACAACTCCAAAGCATTTCGCTCAGATTATTCTCATCAATTCGAGTTGTAATTCGAACATCTTGTGGAGAAAAGGTTATGGTAAATGGATGGGTTGAGATATCTTGGCGACCATGCTCAAAATTAAACCCAATCTTATCTAATACATCCAGACCCATTTTCCATTGAATTGAATGAGGGTAATTTTTATGCATGAAACTAGATTCAATATTCTTTTGTGGGATTTTATTCAAAATAGATTGAATGCCTAATCGCAACTTACCGAAGAGTTTGTCGAGAGTTTCGACCTTCATGCCAGGTTCAAACTCATTCAATAATGCATCGTAGGGGTGATTCTCAAAGCCTATTAAATCCGCTTCCCGTCTTTTTAATTCAATGATTTGTTTTAAGTAGGGTTTGAATGTGTCAAAGTCATTGCATTTTCTTGCTAATTCCCATGCTTCAAACGACTTCGAAATTAATAATGTCGACTCTTCAATATGATTTCGGCTTAATTTATTCTTCCGTTCAATATCCTTCTTACTAACTTTAAGATTTAACTTTTGTAAATCACTGACTTCGTTTTGAAGAATGGAATTGTCTATATCACTTATTAAAGATGGATCTGTTGCTTTCTCATGAATTAATCCGTTTATTAATGCCAATTGCTGCGCTCTAAACTCTCCGCTTTTCTGTGGAAGATATATTTCTTGATCCCAACTTAATAGCGAAGATATACCTGCTAATTCAGCGAGTTCTTTCATCTTAATCAAATATGCTGAATAATAATCCATCCTACTTCGATTTGGATTTGTTTAGCATACTCATTCTAAAAATTATAAACCATGAGGCAATCATACAAACTCCTCCCAAAGGTGTAAATGGTCCAATGTACTTTAACCAGGGCAGACCTAAAATAGACTTGAAGGCGAGAATGTAAATTGAACCAGAAAAAAGAAGTACGCCTAATGTCATCAACCGGCAAATTCGAATCAAATAGTCTTCAGTATGAAATGTCATCATCGAAAGGGCCAATAATGCTAAGGCATGAAAAAGTTGAATTTCAGCAGCAGTAGAAATTGAATTTACGGAAGATGCATCCAGAATATTTTTTAAACTATGAGCTGCCAAAGCCAAAATAATAACTGCTGTACCACCTAATGCCGAGGCATTTTTTAGAACAAGATTATTGGGTTGCATCGATTAAGAATTGTTGCCTAAGAATACAATCACTGAAATCTCAACATTTACATTTTTTGGTAAACCTGCAACTTGTACCGTTTCTCTTGCAGGATAATTGCCAGTGAAGAAACCAGAATAGACTTCGTTTACACGAGTAAAATGAGCCATGTCGGATAAAAAAATGCTGCTTTTAACAATTGCATCAAACGAAACAGACGCTTGTGCTAAAATGGCTCGTATGTTTTCCATCACTTGCCTGGTTTCTGCTTCAAGATTGCTCATAACTAATTCTCCCGTTACAGGATGAAGTGCAATTTGACCACTTACATACATCATGTTGCCAGCAATGACAGCTTGGCTATAGGGTCCTATTGGAGCAGGGGCTTGGTCTGATTGGATGATTTTTTTCTTCATTTAATATGTATTAAGATTTCAAAGATAAACCGATGAGATTTATTTAACAATTATATATCGCTTGTGCATACCCAAATTTTCTAATCATTCATAGTTCAATTTTGTAACATTGTGCCTATGTTATTATTGAATGCCATACCACCCGTATTATTTGATGTTGGAATCATCTTTGTTCTTGCAATTTTAGTCTTATTAATTTGTAATTCGTTTAAAATTCCAACCATTCTTGGTTTTCTCTTAACAGGAATTCTTGCCGGTCCTGATATTCTCAATTTAGTTAGAGCAGAATCAAATATTGATGTTTTTGCTGAATTCGGAGTCGTCTTATTGCTCTTTTCCATTGGGATTGAGTTTTCTCTTAAAGATTTAATGAGGATTCGAAGGCAAGTTTTTATTGGAGGATTTTTACAGCTTTTTCTCACAACGTTTATTGTAGCTTCTTGCGGATATTTCTTTGATGTAAAATTGAAGGAAGCGATTTTCATTGGCTTGCTTTTTTCTCTGAGTTCAACTGCAATTGTTCTCAAAATATTTCAGGAGAGAGGAACGCTTCAAAGTCCACAAGGAAGAAGCGCAATGGCGATTCTAATTTTCCAAGATATCGCGGTTGTTCCCATCATGTTACTTATTCCTTATCTTTCTTCTAAATCTTCAGGTTTTGATTGGATTTTCATATGGGTAATACTCAAGGGTATTTTAACTGTAACTGGAGTTATTTTATTATCTAAATTTATAATGCCAAAGCTATTATTCGCTGTTGCGAAGAGTAAATCGAATGAACTCTTTTTGTTAACAGTTTTGATGGTTTGTTTATCGGTTGCTTGGTTAACTGCACAACTTGGTTTGTCTCTTTCATTAGGAGCTTTTCTTGCGGGTTTAATCATATCTGAATCAGAGTATAGTCATGAAGCATTCGGAACTATTCTTCCATTTAGAGATGTGTTTACAAGCTTCTTTTTTATCTCCATTGGTTTATTGGTAGATATGGATTATTTTTTAAGTCACGCCCCAATTATTATTGCAATAGCCATCTGTGTTTTAATTATCAAGACGGTTGTTGCCGGCTCTGCAATTTTTTTAACAGGACATAATGCCCGCATTGCCTTATTATCAGGTTTGTTTGTTAGTCAGGTAGGAGAATTCGCTTTTATTCTTGCCAATACGGGGCAAGAAATTGGTGTTATTGCTCAACCAAACTACCAGCTATTTTTAGCCGTGTCAATTTTAACAATGGCTGTTACTCCTTCTTTGATTTATAAATCGGATCGTTTGTCTGCGTTTTTAAATAATCTATTGATGAACGAAACACTCAAGAAGCGATTTCCTCGATTGATTCGGAATTCAATCAAACAATCGCCTGCAAGTGATTTAAAGCTGAGCGATCATGTGGTGCTAATTGGATACAATGAATCAGGTCGTATCGTTGCGAAAGTATTACGCATGGCCAATATTCCTTTTGTAGGTATCGATTCCGATCCTGAGATTGTACTTTCAGCTCGAAATAAAAAAAGCACTCCCATATTTTATGGAAATGCTACAAATAGTGCTGTGTTGAAACATGTATCAATTGAAAAAGCAAAAGCGGTTGTTATTTCATTAAAACATACCACTGAAATTAAATCGGTTGTAG
>CALQJV010000072.1 GCA_943330985.1 Chitinophaga pinensis | reverse complement strand
CGGGTTGAGGATTATCTGATACACTTAATACAGAAGCCAATGCGGACATTTGTGTGCGCAACATGTGCATCGATTCGTGATATGTCAAAGATTTGCGTTGCATCCACCGTAGTGATAATTGTTCACTTGCCATTGAACTTGCATCAATAGCAGCTCCGGAAATTTGTGCCAATTGCATACGTGAAGCATCATTTTCGATGGCTTCTCTATCGTATGTCATTCCGCCAGCTGGCTTCCAAAACGAAAATAAATTGGCTGGTTTAAATGAGTAACTGCTTCCTTTTAATGCAAATTCACGTGTTCTTCCCATCGAACCATAAAATTCAGATTCTATGGATGATAATATAGTTTCTAGAGGCGCGTCAATTAAAAATATTTTACCCAAACGATAGGCAAATGCTTTGTTTAATTGAGCTTGAGTTGTGTCGTACTTTAATCGTTTAGGTAAAAAAGCATCTTCCCAAATTCCCAATTGCTTTTGGAAACTCAAAACAGTCGAAACTCCTGCTGCTGCTGTTAAAGGATAATCAACTAGATATCCATATTGAAGTCGATCGCTGTAACGGATTTTAAACTTACGAACTTTTCTAAGTGTTTTAGGTGGCCGGGCTCCTTCTTTTAACACTTTTTGTTGCATTTCTTTGAATAGAGAATCTCTCCAATACTCCGTAGTATCAACACGAATAGTATCCTTGCGTGGTTTTATTGTATCACGAAAAGCAGGCTGGGTCCGCGTCGGAACTTGCGCTTTAGCTACAAATGGCAAAAGGAAAATAGCAAGTAATAGTAGTCTTCTCATTCTTTTTATAGAGCGGATACAAAACTACCCTATTTTCCCGAATTTCAAACTATCTTACATCTTAGTTTCTAACATACTAGTTTTCAAGCTATTTTTTTAATGTGCTTCAAAGCTTCGCGTTTACTTAATGGAGAAATTGGACTATTTTCTATAAAAGAAATTACTTTTTCTGGTTGAGATTTTGCCAATTCACGCAAACACCATCCAATTGCTTTTCGAATAAAAAACTCTTTCTCATGCATCAAAGGGCGAATCATATCAAACAGCAAATCAGTTTGGGTTTCTTGTTTGTATCGAAGTTGAATTATTAGACTTGCGCGACGAATCCAAAAGTGATTATCTAAATTCCAACGTTCGCATGTTGGGATAAGCAAATGAGGATATTTCATGCAAAGCGAACCGGATAAATTGGGACTTATAAAATCGACAGTATCCCACCACGAATGAACATTCATCAATGATTCGAAAAGGTTGATATCGCTTTCACGAAAATGTTTTCTTTGGTGAAAAAGACATTCCATTGCAAAATAATGGTACTCACGAATGGGCAATTCCCAGAGCATTGGAACCAACTGATCGAGTATTTCTAGCGAGGGTTTTCCATGCAAGGAAAATAGTTTTTTTGTCTCAACAGCACGAATGGGTTTTGGAATTCCTAAAAATCGGAAGTGATTTTTCATATATGCTCCCATTGCTGAAGCTTTCTCCGGATTTGAAACCGCATTGAACTGAATCTGAACAGCCTCGAACCATTCAATTGCAGTTATCTCTTTTATCATCAATATTCCTCTTTTTAATTATTTGCTTGCTAGAGTTGATTAACGCTCAACTATGAATTTACCTTGAAGCATGTTGCCGCTTTTAGCTTGAAGTTTCATTACATAAGTTCCAGAGGCTAAATGTTCTGTCGGAAAAACCCATCCGCGCATTCCAGGAGGAATCATCAAGCGACCTAAACTTTGACCTCGGAGATCAAATAACTCAGCAAAACGCATGTCTTCTTTTTCCCATGTCATCGAAATTTGTGTCTTCGCGGGATTTGGGAAAAGCTTTAATGATGTGTTTTCTATAGCAGAAATAGGTTTAACACCCAAACTACTATCTAATTCGGCAAAAGTATATTCACCCAACATCAAGCTATCAATTAAGAAACTACCAAATTTATCGGTCGTGCTCGAATTCACATTTTGAGTTGCAGGAATCACTCGCCAATCGTCTCTTGTATTCTGTCGATACAACATGACCAATTTTGTTTCATCGGTAATCAATTCATTATCGAGCCAACCACTTGATGTACTATTTGTTCGACCATTGTATGTGAATTTCCCACTTGCTTTCCATCCATCACGTAGAACCCCATCAACTCTCCAA
Source organism: Chitinophaga pinensis (assembly GCA_943330985.1). Next base: position 4,500 of record CALQJV010000072.1, on the reverse strand, counting down.
AAGCGGTTCGGACTTAATCGATACATGGCAAAGTCTTGCTTAAATTGATCGGGTGCAACCCAATGATGTTCAACGCGAAGCAAAATCGAATCTTGAATTTCGGATGTATTTACATCGATAAGTGCATTCGTCCAACTTGCATTGCCGGTTGTTTTGATAAAACGTTCTTCGGCAGTTACCGCTTGTGAAATAGCCTCGTTTCTATTCAAACTTATATAAACTGGTTCGAAAGGAATATTGATAGTAAATGAGCCGTTGGGACCACTTAAAATCGATTGTGAAGAATTCAATTCGAAGTTCGCACCACGACACGAAATTTCAAAAGGAACATTGTTATATGTGTGCGAATTACCTGCTGATTTTTGACTGTAAAATACGGTCCAATTATTTCCATTGTTTAAAGCAAAAGAATCGACCGAAAATTGACCCCAGCCTGGTGTGTCAATCCAATCGGCAAAGAAGTCGTGGAGTGGGACGGATGTGCTCATTTCCAATGCATCCCGCAGATTATTGGATGTAGCATGTTTAAACGTATAGGTGTTTAAATAATGTCGAATCCCAACAAAAAATAAACTGTCTCCCATGTATGTTCTTAACGAGTGAATGATATCGGAAGGACGTTCATACGTTGAATTGGTGTATGTATATGCTTGAGGAACATTTGATAATGGCCAATATCCACCATCTTTTACGTGACACAAGTTGAGCATTTGTTTGTGGTTAGTTCGGACATTGGTATTATAAGTCGTTCGCGAAATCAGCCATTCATCGAACAATCGCTCGCAATACGATGCAAAACCTTCATTAAGCCACATTTCAGATGCAGTTCTACAGGTAGCCAAATCGCCAAACCAGTGATGCGAAAGTTCATGCGCCATGATGTGTTGATTGCCAGAAGGTCCACCAGTTAGTAAATCTCGTGGATAGGCAATATTGCTTGCATGTTCCATGGCTCCGGCTTGAAACGGTGTCATCACATAGCCAATACGATCCCAACGATATGGTCCAAAATGCTCTTCGAATAAATGAAAAATAGGTTCCAGACTCACAAAAGCATTTTTCATAACGATTGTATCGGAAACTACAGCCGCAAGTTTTACATTTAATTGAGGATTCAACAAACTGTTAAACGTGTAATTCACTTCAGTGTATGGCGCAACAGCAACAGATGCTAGGTAACTTGGGATTTCTTGATTCAACGTCCAATGCCTTGTTCGGAAACCATTCTCGATGGTGTCGAGTTCCATGATTCCGCCACAATATGAAGTTAAATTTGCTGGAGTTTTAACGATGAGTGAAAAGGTGCAACGTTCTACGAAATTATCGAAACAAGGAAACCACACCCGACCAAAATTATGTGGCTGCGCATCGAAGCCAACACCAATATTATAAGCATATCCACCCGAAAAACTGAAGCCGCCAAATCCAGAAGCATCCTCAACGGGAGTTCCTTGATAATATACCTGAATAGATGTGTTGTTATTGATTTGCAGGGGGGTAAGCAAGTTTATGTTAAGTTTTTCTCCACTATGAGTATATGTAACTAGTGCATCACCTTGTTTTACTGAATCGACTGTTAATGCAAGTAAATCGAGGCAGATATGATCAATATTGCTGACCAAAGCACTGAAGTTTATGAGGCAGCTTCCACGCAAGGTGGTAGTAGGAAGTAAGCTGAAATCGAGGTTAATATTGGTGTGTAAAATGTCGATGGAATCGCTACGGGTGTCGAGTGAAGCGGCATCAGCCACAGAATGGTCTGTGTTTGGTTGCTCCAATTTGGAGACTTGAGCGTGCATGAAAATGCTTGTTAACAGCGGAAATAAACAAACGATAAATCGCATAGGATTTCAGTATTAAAACTATTATCGTAAAAATCAGAACTATAAAATTCCCCAATTACTCTCTAATCTCTCCATTCCCATTTTTACTTTGAACTTTTTACTTTAAACTTTACCCTTTCAACTGTCTACTCAAATCCGCTAGCTCAATAGCCGTAATTGCCGCTTCATCGCCTTTGTTTCCGTGAATTCCTCCACAACGATCGAGTGCTTGTTGCAGGGTATTTACAGTTAAAATCCCAAATATAACAGGGATATCTTGTGAAGAGCAAAGGGAAGCTAGTCCGTTCGTTACACCTTGACAGATGTATTCGAAATGTGGAGTATCGCCTTTGATGACTGCGCCAATGCAGATAACAGCATCGGTTTTACTATGAATAACGGCTAAACGAGCCGCCGAAATTAATTCCCATGAACCAGGAACAGCATGAACTTGAATGTTTGTTTTAGGAATTCCGTTGAGTAATAACGTTTCGATACAGCCTTGTTCCAGAGCGTCCGTTACATCTTTGTTCCATTGCGCAACGATAATGGTAAAACGAAAATGGTCAATATTCGAAATATTGACCATTTTACGAGATGATAAATTTTGATGTGCGGATGACATTATTTAGCGCCGTTTTCTTTTAATGCTTCCAAACGAGCAATGTATTTTTCAGCATCACGACCTTCAGCACTTTGGAAAAAGTCTTTGCGGATTTTTTGATAAATCTCAAGGGCCTTATCGTAATTTTTCATGTCTTCGTATGCCATTGCAGCTTTCATCAAGTACATTGGAGAACTGAACGTATTTTCGTTTTTTCCAGCAGCCTTGATGTATTGATCAATCGCTTCTTGCGTTTTATTCATTTCCATTAAGGCGTCCCCTTTAGCACCCATCGCCATGGAAGTTGTTAGCATATCATCTCCTGTATATTCATCCAATTGGCTAATCGCTTCTTGGAATTTTCCAGTTTGAAGGTAGCAAATACCCGCGTAGTAATGAGCTAAGTTCGAAGACTTAGTTCCACCATAATTATCGATGATTGAAAGAAATCCTTCTACCTCACCTTTTCCATTCAATGCTAAATTGAATGAATCTTTTTCAAAATAGATTTCAGCGCGAAACATTGCTGTTTGAGCTTCGGCTTCTTTTGGCTTAATAATAAATTGATTATATGCTAATACTCCTCCAACGGCTACAACAATTGCGGCAAGAACAAGAAGTAATTTCTTTTGATTTTTTTCGATGAATAATTCAGCATTCGAGAGAGATTCCTCGATGTTTTCTAAAGCATCATGCTTAGGAGCGTTATTTTGAGCCATGTGTTCTTTCAAAAATTGAGCGGCAAAAATACGATTTTTTTTATATCAACAAGGTGAAAAGTTCAAATGCAATTCGTTTCTATGTTTAGTATCAAAATTATTTAATCAATTTTAAAAGATTCTATCAAATGCTTTTATCCTTCACATTGCATTGTATCTTTGCAAAACATGCAACTGAGCGAAATTCACCTTGTTAATTTTCGGAATTATCCCGAGGCCAATTTGGTTTTCAACGAAAATGTAATTGTTTTTACTGGAAACAATGGATCAGGAAAAACTAATCTGCTCGATGCCATTCATTATTTATCATTCTGCAAAAGCTTCCTCAATCCAATAGATTCACAAAATATTTTAAATGATGCTCCTTTTTTTGTTATTCAAGGGAATTTCGAAATAGATAATAAAAAAGAGGCCGTTTATTGTGGCATTAAACGCGGACAAAAAAAACAGTTTAAACGCAACGCCAAAGAATACGATCGTTTATCGGAGCATATTGGACTTTTTCCACTGGTAGTGATTTCACCATCCGATATTGCCCTAATTACAGACGGAAGTGAGGAACGGCGACGATTTATGGATAGCGTTATTTCGCAGTACGATAAAACCTATCTAGAGAACCTGATACGTTACGGAAAACTCATTCAACAACGAAACGCTTATTTACGCCAAGGAAACTGCAGTTCAGAAATGCTCGATGTCTGGGATGAGCAATTGGCTCAATTTGCTCAACCTGTATTTGATTCTCGAAAACTATTTCTAGAACGATTTCGTCCGCTATTTCAGGAAGTGTATGCCTTTATTTCAGGAAGTAACGAAACAGTAGAATTGTCCTATGAAAGTCGTTTGTTTGAAACAGATCCCTATTCACTTTTTCTTCAATCGCGCGAGAAAGATCGCATCATGCAATATACAACGGCCGGTATTCACAAGGACGATTTAGGGATGTTGATTAATGGTTTTCCGTTGCGTAAATATGCCAGTCAGGGCCAACAAAAATCCTATTTAATTGCCTTGAAATTGGCTCAGTTCGATATTTTAAGTGAGGTAAAAAAGCTGAAACCTTTATTGTTGCTAGATGATATTTTCGAGAAGCTCGACCAAGAGCGAATTACCGCACTGATGACCTTGGTGAGTCAACAACATTTCGGACAAATTTTTATAACAGATTCCCACCCTGAACGTATTGCAGAAATATTACGAGGAATTCAAACTAACTTTGATCACTTTGCTGTTCATCAAGGAACAGTTCAACCGGCATGAAACGCAAGAGCAACGAATCGTCTGTAAGTGACCTCATCGAATTGTGGCTTCATCAATCGGGGTTAACGCCCAAGTACAAAGAATTTAAATTGCT
>CALQJV010000071.1 GCA_943330985.1 Chitinophaga pinensis | reverse complement strand
CCCGCGGATTGAATTGTGCCAAGCGATGTGTTTCCACAAACATCGGATTATCGAAAAATGGAGAGGCCGCTATGTATGCAGGATTGAAGCGTTCAACATGTCCAATTTGCACTTTTTTACCCGCTTCCACCGACAATTGTTCAAGTTCACGCGCTTCATCGATGGTAGTTGCAATAGGTTTTTCGATAAAAACATGTTTGCTTGCACGTAATGCTTTGCTCGCATAGGTATGATGAAACAGCGTAGGAGTAACCACATCCACAACGTCTACTTGCTGAAGCATTTCTTCAAAACTTGCAAATGCATGAATATTCAATTCTTCCGCTATACGTTTTGAGCTATCGGCATCCACATCAAAAAAACCACAAAGTTCATAAGCATCAATTTCTTTAATGAGCTTTAAATGAATTTTACCAAGATGACCAGCACCTACTACGCCTATTTTAAGCATAATTATCAATTTTCCGCAAACCTAATCATTTTCATTAAAACGAAATTGTACATGTAAATAATGTTGAAAAATGATAGAAAAAAATGAACATTATTTTGTGGACGAAAGCCTGTTTATAAAATAAAATAGAATAGGCGATGGATTAATTTTAGGATTCTGATTTTACCCAATCTATGTTAATACCCGATTCCTACAGATATCAAGGATTGCGCAAGCGAATGGTGGATGATTTACGTGTTCATGGAATAGTAAATGAACGTGTGTTGGATGCAATTCGAGAGGTTCCTCGGCATCAATTTTTTCAAGATTTGGTATTTGCCGAAAAAGCCTATCAGGATATTGCCTTTCAAATTGGAGCCGGGCAAACTATTTCTCATCCCTCTACTGTGGCTATTCAAACGCAACTGCTAGATTTAATTCCAGGCGAAAAAGTATTGGAAATTGGAACTGGCAGTGGATATCAAACCGCTGTATTGGCTCAGTTTAAAATCAAAATATTCAGTATCGAACGTCAGCATACTTTGTATTTACGCACCAAGAAACTTTTGGAAGAGATGAATGTTCCCGCACGTTTGTTTTTTGGTGATGGGTATTTGGGCCAACCTGTTTATGCACCATTCGATAAAATTATTGTTACAGCAGGTGCACCATCCATTCCACAAGCATTAATCGATCAACTTAAACCCGGTGGTCGCATGGTTATTCCGGTAGGACAAGACGGCAAACAAATAATGCATGTGCTCGACAAAAAAATCGATGGATCCATTGTTATCGAAGAACATGGAGAGTTTCGTTTTGTGCCTTTGTTGGAGAGGAAAAATTGATTAGTGCCTTTTGAATTAATACCTCTACTCTTTTTTACAAATGCACTAATTTCAAAATACTACTTTGTTTTCCAGATCCACTCAAGACTAGAAAATAAATTCCTGATTTTAGATTAGACACATTGATATAATTATTTCCAGACCCAAGTCCATCATGTAGAACTTCCTTTCCATCAATTGAATTGAGTGCAAAAGCATTGAAGGAATTGTTGTTGGAAATGGTCAGTTGATCAATTACTGGATTCGGAAAAACTTGAATGGCTTCCTGAATTTTATTTTCCTCCAGCGAAGTTGGCTCTCCGGATTTATTTATCACTCTCAAAACGTTTGCACAGCTTGTGTCGAAAATGGCATAGCTGATAAGACCCTTGGAAATATCATCGTAGCCATCAAAAATCTTTGCTTCTATTTCCGTTGAATCAGTAATACAGAAACAATTAGTCGGGATAAATATATTCAGATCAGTACGGTTGTCGATGTTATACAAGACGTTTGAACAAATACGGTTATTTTCTATAATAGGCATTGGCTGGCCAAAACTTATTGGTCCCAAGGCCACACCCGTTTGATTCTGCTCAATTAAGCATTCGTTAACCTGTGATCCAAAGCCCACTTGAAGAGCGGTGCCGTTATTGCTGAAAATACTGTTACTTACTGTCAAGTATGTAGTATTTATAACTGCTTCGGTATTACCAATAAAAATACAAGAGTCAATTAAGCCGTTATTGCCATAATTGTATGCAATTATATTGTTCTCAAATAGGGTATTTCTAACTAGCGTGCCACTGATTGAACCCGTATTTATGTTAATGCCCAAATTATTATTTCGAACCACACAATTGTTCATTTCAAGGCTATTAGCATATATAGAAAGAGCCGAAATGTTATCGTCGAATAAACAGTTTAGGAAAGTAAAATTTGCCCAACCATAGATGGCATTTTCGTTCCCGAAAAAATTACAGTCTTTGGCGTTTAAATCTGTCCCGACCAAAACAGCATAACCATTATAGCTGAAGTTACATTGATTCAATTGGATTGAAGAAGGAACTGAACCGTCATATTCGAAGCAGGAAATGGTATTGGCAACATTAACGTAGTTATAATTGATACTTCCACCTTGTGAGTTTTTGATTATGAATCCTTGCCAAGAACCAACTGTGGTTAGGGCTGTATCTGCTCTGAACGTAATAGGTGCATCAGAAGTACCAACCATATTAATTGTACCACGGGTTTCTAAATAATACTGCGTTCCAGACATTCCGTTTTCCTTTACTCGAACTTCAACTCCTGGTTCGATGTTGAGTGTTACTCCAGGAAATACTACTGTATTGCCAGTCATCAAGTAAGGACTATTGGCCAATGTCCAAGTAGTATTAGAATATATTCCTCCACTTACTATGGATTGGGCTTGAATATTTTGTCCTAGGAAAAGGATAAATAGTAACGTTTTTAAAAAATATCTTGTCATTAAGAATGTATTGAATTCAAATTTTAAACAACAAAAATCTTGAAATGTTCTCGATGGTTAAAATAACTTTAATTCTTATTTAGAAAATACAACAGAAGGAACTTTCTGATAATCCCAAACAATCGAGCTTCTAAATCAGAAGTGTATCCGTAAAAATAACCTCCGTCTTTGGAACTTTTAAGAATGTAAGCAGTGAATTTCATCCAAGAACCTAGTCTCGCTGGTTAATAAACTAAAAAGCCCATCAACGACGGGCTTTTTAAGTTTTGGCGGAGAAGCCCCGATGGGGGAACCCCCGGACCTGTAACTTCAACAGTTTTTCCCGATGGGACCGCAATCTCCAAAGCTTCATCTAGTAATACTATATTTCTTGATATCCCCCCTTTTGTCTATTAAGAACCTAGTTTAGCTGATTAATAAAACTTAAAAAGCCCATCAACGACGGGCTTTTTAAGTTTTGGCGGAGAAAGAGGGATTCGAACCCCCGGACCTGTTACAGTCAACAGTTTTCAAGACTGCCGCAATCGACCGCTCTGCCATTTCTCCGGGGGCAAAATTAGCATTTGAAAGCGTTCCCCCAAATAAAAAAATAAAAAAAACTTAAAAACCTTTTACGATCTTGCGGTCGTGAAACGATATATAGTAGTTAATATTCTGTTAATGTGTTTAATGACAAGTTTGTTGTTTGCACAAAAAAATATCGAAAAGCCAGAAAAAAAACACATAAAGCATCCTTTTTTAGCTACAAATTCAGTTATCGGGGCCGTTTATGTTGGTTCGATGACAGCACTTTATCAAACTTGGTATCGTGATTATGCATTTAAACGCTTCCATTTTTTTAACGATATCCCAGAATGGAAAGGCATGGATAAATTGGGGCATGCAACTACTTCATGGTGGGCTGCTCAATGGCTGTATTCGAGTCAACAAACGCTTGGTTTGGAAAGCGAGAACTTGGCTTTGCGCTCGACCATTGTTCCGCTTTGTTTTATGACTACCATTGAAGTTTTCGATGGCTTTTCGTCGGGGTGGGGGTTTTCTCTTGGAGATATGGCCGCCAATGTTGCTGGCGCAGGTTTGTTTTACACCCAACAACATTTTTTCAATCAGCAAAGAATTCTTCTCAAATATTCCTATCATCCAACAAATTATGCAGATCAGCGACCCGAAATATTGGGAAAAACAAAAATCGAAAAAATGCTAAAAGATTATAATGGACAAACATATTGGCTAAGTATTCCAATAAAACATGATGCTTGGTTTTGTTTGAGTATGGGGTATAATGCAAGCGGTATGCTCGGAGGAAGAGATAATATTTGGACCAATCAAGTTGTATTATACGATTATTCATCGGTCGAACGATTTTCAACTTGGTCGATGTCGTTTGATATAGACTTACTTAAGCTGCCTATTAAAGGAAAGGTTTGGAAAACCTTTGCGAGCACATTTCGGTGGATAAAAATTCCTGCCCCAACTATTCAATGGTCAAAATCGAATAATTTCAAACTGCTTCCCTACTATTTTTAATTGTCTTTTTGCATTTGTATAAATCAGATAATGTGTTCGTTGTAAAATTATTTTTTCTGAATTCAAGCAATCAAACACCAATAATTTCAATAGAATGATTAATCTATCGCAGTTTTAACTATTTTTGTACATAGACCGAAAACTCTGGTATATTATGCAGAGCTTAATTATGCAAAAAAAAACACATTTATATATCAGAGCTGTACTTATAGTGCTGATTAATGTCATATTTAACCAAGTTGCTTTTTCGCAAGTTCCATTACCGGGAGATTGTTTAGGAGCTTACACGGTGTGTTCGATTTCATTTAATCAAACGGCTTCATTTAATGGAGAAGGAAATTATTTAGGTGAGGTTAATTCAAGTTGCGTTACAAGTGGTGAAAGAAATAATGCTTGGTACATAATCAATGTTCAAACTCCTGGTTTATTTGGATTTAACATTATTCCAAATTGCAATAACGATTACGATTGGGCTTTATACAATTTAACAAATGCAACGTGTGCAGATATTGCGACTGATCCAACATTAGAAGTAGGCTGCGATTTTAATGGTTCTACTGTCCCTGCTGCAATTACAGGTATGAATGATGGACCTAATCCTCAAGATGAACCCCGTATTACGGTTGCCGCAGGCGATGTTTATGCACTGTTAGTGAACAACTTTTCTGGCTTAAATCAATGTGGTTATCAACTCGATTTATCACTTTCTACCGCTGGAATAATTGACATTACTCCTCCATCATTGTTGGCCGTTACTTCGCAAGTTTCTTGTGGAGCAAATGCTGTTTCTTTTAGTTTCAGTGAGTTTGTAAAATGTAATACAGTTGACGCCTCGATGTTTCAATTATTTGATCCTTCTGGGAATACAGTTCCAATTAGCGATGTAACAAGTATTGCCTGTATTAATGGTGGATTTTATGACAAAGATTTTACTTTGCTATTAGATCAGAATTTAACTCAAGGTGGACTCTATGAGATTCAATTAGCCGGTTTAGTAGAAGACAATTGCGGAAATATTAATCTCGATACACAACTCTTAGCATTTAGTTTTAATTCTGTTGAGATTACTTCAGTTAATCAATTGCAGGCGGTTGACTGCAGATCTAATAACGGAAGGGCCGAAGTGCAAATCCAAAACGGTACGGCTCCTATTTCTTATTATTGGAGTCCATCGGGACAAACAAATGCCATTGCGCAGAATTTAACTTTCGGTTGGCAAATCATAACCGTTACTTCAGGTTTTTGTTTTACCGTCGATTCAATTTTCATGTCGGATGCCAATAATTTCGATGCAGTCATTACAATTTCCGACGACACATGTTCTTTTGGGTTGGGTTCTGCAATTGTTGTTGCCAGTGGAGGAACTCCTTTCGTTGAACGTCTAAATCGTCAAGAGTACTCTTATTTTTGGAGCGCATATGATCAACGCAACGACACGACCTTTATTGATAGTTTGTTAACTGGTTTTTATAATTTAACCGTTCGAGATAGTTTTGGTTGTATTCTTTCCTATATTGTTGAGGTTCCAGATTACCGATTTAATTTGGTTCCAGATTTTATCTTTTCTCCCGATACAGTTCCAATTCCGGGTTTGTTTCCTACCGTTTCTTTTATCAATCAAACAGATAATGCCACTGCCTTTTATTGGGACTTTGGAACAGGCGAGTATTCGAATTTGTACGAGCCCAATTATGTTTTCCCCGGCTCTGGTACATTCGATGTGAAACTTATTGCAATTAATGCATTTGGATGTAGAGATTCAATTTCTAAGCCCGTTACAATCGATTTCGTCTTGACGTTTTTTGCTCCAACTGCATTTACACCAAACGATGATTTAGTAAACGATTCGTTTAATGTTGTTGTTACAGGAATTATGGATTCTACCTATTTGATGGTAATTTTTGATCAATGGGGAAATGAAGTTTTTGTTTCCAATAATCTTAATAAATCCTGGTCGGGAAAATCAACCAACGGCAATATGATGCCTGCCGGAAATTATACTTTCAGAAGTAGTTTTATTGATCAATCAGGAAAGAAACATGTGAAAAAAGGTAGTGTAGTTTTATTTGGCTAGCATCTAAAAATCAACTTACAAATTCACAATTAAACCATCGTAAGCAATTTTAATAAATTCTGGCAATTCGGCTTCCACCAATTTATGCAGACCCATTTGATGGCTTATGTGAGTCAAATATGCTTGCTCGGGTTTGATATAGTTTAAAATGGAAACGGCTTCGTTAAGAGTTAAATGCGAAGGGTGAGTCTCTTTCCTAAGGGCGTTCAATACTATAACTTTACTCCCCTTCATTTTTTCAATCTCTTCGGGAGCAATTGTTTTCGCATCCGTAACATAACAAAAATCGCCTAATCGATATCCCAAAACAGGCATTTTGAAATGAGATACAGCAATGGG
>CALQJV010000070.1 GCA_943330985.1 Chitinophaga pinensis | reverse complement strand
TATTTTGAATATGACAATTCCAATGTATTGTTTTTCGAGAATGTTATAATGTTTTTTTCTATCAGTATAATAATCATTTAATATAGTATCTGCTTTTTGAATAAATTCAGAATCAGATGATTTCTTTGAAAGATCATTCGAATGAAAATGATTCGCAATTCGGTATTTTTGGTTGGAAGTGAGAATATTTGAATTAATAGCTGACTTTCCATGATAACGAACAATAATGTAAAAGAAAATACCTAAAACTATTGTTAAAATTAAGAACCATGAATTGTAAACAGGTAGAATTAACATCCCAAAAACAATGCTAATTACCGAAAATGAAATGTCCAAAACCAGTTTACTTATACCTTTTTGCAGGGTGACAACTTCAAAAAAATGATTTAACCGACTAATAATTTCGGTGTTTAAAACTGAATCATTTATAAAATGTGAAATCCTTGCTGAGACATCTCCAAATATTTTTTCGTTTAACGTTTCATTGATGCGCATTTGCCATATTTGCATGAGTCCTATAAAGAAAACGGCAAGAACAACTACACTGCATAATAAAAACAATGAAGCCGACATACTTCCGGCCATGATAAACGTAACCACTCCTTGAATACCCAGAGGTATTATCATGTACATTGCGCCTTGCAAAAAAGCAAGGAAATAAATTTTTCCGATAATTGATCGCTCATTAAAAAGCCAGCGAAACAATAGCGTTGAACGTTTCATAGTAGAATTAGATTGGCAAATATACACGCATTTCCATAGAATGATAGTATTACTACCTTTCTGCGTAATTAAAAATTTATTAAAGCACGTAAACGGAGTTTATTAATTCGAATGAAAACGATTTATTGAAAAAATTAAGCACTAATTCTGGATGAGATATCTAAAAACTACAAATAGTTTTAATTGACTTACTCTAATAGCGTCAACCTTTAAGTTTAAGGAATTTACTCGAATGAATAAAAATCAACAGCAGAAATTCTACCGAATAAGCATCAGGGTTCCATTTTTAAAATATGGATTCCCTTCGATGTCATGTGCTTCTAATTTATATACATAGAGGCCATTGGGAAGTATTTCACCCGAATTCATTTTGCCGTCCCATGTTTGATTTGGATTTTGAATGACAAAAACTTCTTCGCCCCAAGAATCAAAAATGATGAGTTGCAATTTTTCAATGCCAATTCCTGAAATACCAAAAACATCATTCACGCCATCATCATTTGGAGAGAATGCACTTGGAACATAAAAATCGTTGGGGAATTTGGCATTTATATAATAGATCTCTTTGTCAATACAACCACCTACATTGCTGCATTCATGCATGATTTCATAGGTGCCTGTTTGGGTAAAAACAAGTACATTTTCATCCGTAAAATTCTGTAAAACACCATCCAAGTACCACGCACAATTATCGCCCGAATTGCCTGTTGGCGTGAGTGTAGCTGTTAAAGGCAACATGCCAGGATTGTCGAACTCTACATCAAAACTTGCATCTGCCGAAACATCAACTACCGTTACAAAGTCGGAGGATGTATTACAAAATCCAACTACATTGAGTGTGTAAACTCCTGCTTCAAAAATCAGTATCGATTGCGCTGTGTCGCCTGTTGACCAGCTATTCCCATAAAGTTCAGACGATTGTAACGTGACAACTTCAGGCAAACATGCTTCAATGATTGAGTTGCCAACAATGGAGGCATTTAAAGGTAGTGCTATCTTGAAATTGATTATAGATGTGTTGCTTGTACAACCGTTCGTTTGGGCCGTAACATAATAGCAAAGGATGCTCGAATTTGTTATTTGGAAGTTGCTCCCTGTGCCAACAAGATTTGTTAACGCTGCATCTGAATACCAATTTATTGCGCTCGCTGTTGATGTTGAATTAATACTTGGAAAACTGGAGCCTGAGCACCATTGAATTTGGGAGGGTAAACCACTAAGTGAAGGCGTTGATTTAACTATAAAGCTAATAGTAACCGCATTGGAATGACAACTTGCTGTTCCATCAAACACATAATATGCTGGAATGCTAGTATCTGTAATTTGGAAACTATTCCCTGTTCCAACCAGGTTGGTTAATGCAGCATCTGAAAACCAATTTAATGAAGTCGTTAATGAAGTTGCGGAGATGCTTGGTAAACTAGACCCGGTACACCATTCAACAAGTGAAGGTAAGGCAGGTAATGCGGGTGTTGGATTAATTAATATGCTAATTGATGTTGGGGTTGAATGGCAATTTGAAGTTCCTTGGTATACATAATAAGTTGAAGAACTTGCAGGTGGGGTATAGGAGTTTGACGAATTTACTTGATTGCTAAGTGCATTATCGCTGAACCAAAATACCGGAAGACCACTGCTTGGTATAGTGCTTAGTGCTGTAATGGTTTCTCCACTGCAGTATACAGTAGTTCCCGAAATAACTAATGTACTAGGTTGATTAATTACTGTAAGTATTTGCGTTGAACTTTGAGCGCAAGTTCCTGAACCTAAAGAATATGAAATACTTTGTGTTCCTGCTGATGGATCAAAGTTAGATCCCGTCACACCTGTTCCAGACCATGTTCCTCCAGTAGTTCCTGTAATAAGCGCATTTAAATCGATGGGCCCTTGATTAGAACAAACTGAAGTGCTTGTCCATGATGGAGATCCAGCAACTGAAGCGTTTACTGTAATGTTATGGCTAGCATTCACCGCAGTTCCACAAATGGGAGTATAGGTATAAGTAATGTTTTGATTTCCAGATAATCCAGCAGGGGAGAAGGTGTTCCCGCTAACTCCTGGGCCACTCCATGTACCTCCGGGCGTTCCTGTAATAAGTGTATTTAAATCGATGGATGCATCTGTCGAACATAATGGGCTTGGTGCGGTCCAGCTCGGGTCATAAATTGGGAGTGGGGCAGTGCATCCGTTGTTATAATAGCTAGCAGCTCCTGTCGAACTGAAAGCTACACTCGCCCCATCAGTACTACTCAAAGAAGCGGGTGAATAAACTACAGATTCAATACATCCACTGCTATTGGGGGCAAACGACATGGAAAATGTACGCGTTCCAGTTCCTGTATTGGCAAAATTACCACCCAATGAACTTGAACAATGAAAAATGATGTAAACAGTGTCGGTGAGGGTTGCAAATGAATTGGAGCTCAAACTAAATCCAGTATATCCGGATACTAAAATAACTTTTGCATTTGCTGGTAATACGCCAGCTGTTGGTTCTAATAAAAGGCCGCAACTATTTGTAATGGAAGCATTTAATTGAGTAACGATATTTCCTGTACTCGCGTTTTGACAAACACCAGTCCAAGCATTTCCTGTTGTAGCCCAAGTAACATTCAAGTTTGATGTGTTTAATGCAGCTGATCCTACGGTAAAACGAACCATTTCATTCTGTCCTTCATTGCCAGAAACCTGAGAACAAGCATTTACTAAAATAGATTCTATGCGAAAGCATTGAGCATGCATATTGCAGCTCAGAATTAATAATCCCCACAAACAGAAAATTCTGCTAAGCAGACGCATCATCTTAAAATTCCAATACTACAAATGTAATATACTTGATAGCAATTATTTAATGTATGTTGTTGTTAAATTGTTAACTTATTTCACAAAGCGTGCAGTCGAAATGCCTTCTGAATGCCTTGTTAATACTAGGTAAGCGCCATTTTCTAATTGCTCGGTGTTCATCAACCAATGCTTTCCATGAATGATTTCGGTGCTTGTAAGCGAAATTTTTCTGCCTTGTAAGTCATAAATTTCAACAGTACTAATTCCTTGAAATTTAGAACCAGATTTCAATATATTTAACGTATTTGTTACCGGATTGGGATATAAAGAAAGACCTTGATTGTTTTCGAAACCCGATATGTAATTAGGAGCTGGAACGCTATCAGTATTTGTAGCTCCAGGAGTAGCAACATACATACGAATCCAATTGTCTGTTCCATCTTCAAATCGCCCAAAAGTCAAGCCCGGTTCCATGCCCGGATATTGAATGGCATCTATCAATGTTTCTCCATCGGGTGCAAATAAACCAACAAATCCGCCTGTTCCATTCAATGTAAAGTTCAGGTGGAGTGGACCTTGAATGGTGTTTTGATCGGCCCATAGAATTTTATATGTGCCCGGTTCCATGGTTGTTTGTGAGGTAATTTGTGGAAACTGAAATTTCGTAGGATTACTAATCACGTCGGTAATATAATATCCCGAAATGTTCACGGTTTGTGAATCGGCATTGTATAATTCAATCCAATCATCATATTGTCCATTCGCGTCAGGATAATTGGTGTTAAATGCATTTAATTCATTCAAATACAGCAATGGCGCGACAAATGTTGGGATGTTATCGTTGTCTTTTATTTTAATTACAACGGTACTCGAATCGCCAATTTGCAAACCATTTGAAACCTGAACAATGGTAAATGTTAGGAATTCGTCGGGCTCAATTTGAAAATCATCGAACGGGGTTATTGTAAAATTAAGATTCTGATTCCCCGTTTGGGTAAAAAGCAAAAGTTGTCCGCTTGATAAAGCTGGAGTTGTATAATAATCGTTAAAAATTCCAGCACCATTCGATGGATTTAAAACTATAATAGAAGTCGCAGATGGACTTGGATTAATAGACATTGAAACAAGCATATTCGTTTGCCCTTCCGAAATCTCGATGGTGTCGTTCATGAAATTAATGCGCGAAAAATTCTGATCGGTACTTAATAACGTTACCGCAATTACATCTTGATTGCCGGCTGTTAAGCCTCCAGAAAGCGATCCAATAATAAAGGAAATAGTTTCATTAGCTTCGGCAATTCCATCGGTTTGTGCTTGAAATGTAAAGCTTGCCGAAGTCGCGTTTGCCGGGATGTTTAATGTTATGTTTCCTGATTGAACGGGTGGATTTGTAGAATAGTCGGATGCGGTTATTCCAGGGAATTCAAAAATGTTCAAAACAACGGTTTGCGGAGAGAAAAGAGGGGTGCTAATATCGAGCGTTATGGTTGCCAAGGACCCACCTTCAACAACCGATGTGCTGCCTTGCGAAAATTCGATGGTGGAAGCAAAAGGCTGAACACTTCCTCCAGAATTCCAACTAGGCCAAGAGCTAACTCCACCTGCTTCAGCATTATCTAAAAACCAATAATTGATGTTGTAAATGATTGGCAGCATATCGGGACCCGTAACATTTAACGGGGTAATCGATAAATAACCATTATCGATATTGATGGTTGTTACCTGCATAAATGCAATGGCGGTTTGCCCGTTAACAAGCGGAGCAGGTAAACATGTACGGAATTCAAAATAAGGAATCGAATCGCAGGTTGGCCGCCAAGTGTTATTACTTACTCCGGCAATGAATGAAGGTTGGATTGCAGATCCGAGATAAGCCAAAACTTGTTCTCCTTGTCCCAAAGAATACCAAATTCGACCAGTTGCAGTTCCTGGTCCAGTAACTGTCATTCCGCTTCCATTATCTTGTAAGCGAAAAATAGTTCCTACGGGTAATGCAGTATCTGGACTTGTCCAAACAACAGTCTGTTCATTATCGAGTAAGTGAGCTCCAGTCCATTTGTTATCGGTAAAGCTAATTTGCGTGTTAGGTGGAATAGTATCGGTTGTAACTAATGAAAATGCCATAGGCGAATCGCCTTGATAGCCAATGAATGCAACCGCTCCAGCAGAAAGAACTTGAGCTTGAAGAGATGAATTAAATCCAAGAATACTGCATGCGATAATTAGAAAAAAACGATTTTTCATTGAGGATTTTCGTTAAAAAACAAATGTACGTGAAAATAAAAACTAGGTTATGTTCTTGATTTATTGAGGTAAAAAAAACGTCCTGAAGAAAATCCACAGGACGTTTACACGCTCATATACTTATTAATGTTGAACAATCAATTTGCGATACACTCGATCTTGTTTTGAACCGAGTCGAATGAGATACGATCCCGTTGGTAATTCCTGCGTATTTATAGTTAGCAATTGAATGCCTTCTTTTATGCTTTTTTGAACCAATAAACGTCCCGAAACGTCGAAAATGTTAAGTTGGGTATCACCGCTGAATCCTTCAAAATTGATTTGAACATTTTCGTTCGCTGGATTCGGAAATAGCGAAGCATTTATCGAAGAAATATTTTCAATACTCACAGAACTGGTTGTGTTTGATGCATTGGGCGTGGTAGTTCCTGCTTCGAAAATGACTAACTCTCCATCAACTTCAATATCGTACCCAAACGATTCATCGGGGCCAAGTGCTTCGTATCTTAAAGAATCAATTAAATCTCCATTCGAAGCATACAATCCAACATATTCACCAGCAGGCGATAAGGTGAAATTGGTGTGAAGTGCACCTTGAGCAATTGTATTGTCTGCCCAAACCAAAATAAAACCACCAGGTGCAATAACCGTAGATGCAGATCCTGATGGGAATTGATATTTAGCAGGAAGCGTAATGTCGTCGGTAATCGATAAACCCGCTAAATCGGCAGGGGTGGAAGCGTTATTGTAAATCTCAATCCAATCGTTAAACTCACCAAATTCATCGGCAACGGTATTGGTGTTAGATGCCATGACTTCGTTGATATATAAGTCGGAAATGACTGGTGCTGCATCGTTATCGAGAATGCTCAAGGTTGCTATTGAATTTAATCCAACTTGAATAATGCTGTTTAATGAAGCAATTGTAAACGTTAAATTCTC
>CALQJV010000069.1 GCA_943330985.1 Chitinophaga pinensis | reverse complement strand
TTCCTCCAAATGTGGGGGAAATGGCTTGAACGGTTTCCACAAATTTATCGATATCGGTAGCGTCAACTTCGATATCGAAAACATCGATATCAGCAAATATTTTAAACAAAACACCTTTTCCTTCCATTACGGGTTTGGATGCTTCGGGGCCAATATTTCCAAGACCCAATACAGCAGTTCCATTCGAAATGACGGCTACTAAATTTCCCTTGGTTGTATATTTATATACATCTTCGGGGTTGTTGGCAATTTCCAAACAGGGTTCAGCAACGCCCGGCGAATAAGCCAAAGAAAGGTCGCGTTGAGTGGAGGTTGGCTTGCTTGAAATGACTTCAATTTTACCCGGACGACCATTAGCGTGGTAATCAAGGGCTTGTTTCTTTTTATAATCGTTCATACTCATTTGAAATGCAGTAGTTTGATATTTTTATCTCCCAAACGGAGAACCGCAAAAGTAAAAGAAATCAAGGCAAATGCTGCCTGTTTTATAAGGTGGTTTTCAACATTGTTTAGTCGATGAAAAAAATCTATTTTTAAAATTCATTTTTCAACCATTTCAGATGTCTAAAATCACTCGTATTGTTGTCCTTACAGGTGCCGGAATAAGTTCAGAAAGTGGCATAAAAACATTTCGCGATAGTGGCGGCTTGTGGGAAGAGCATGCTATTGAAGATGTTGCCACACCTGAAGGTTGGAAACGGAATCCCACCTTGGTTTTAGAATTTTATAATCAACGCAGAAAGCATCTTTTAGAATCAAGCCCCAATGCGGCACATAAGGCACTTGTGAAATTGGCCAAGCATTTTCCGACGCAGATAATTACTCAAAATGTGGATGATTTGCACGAAAGAGCGGGTTCAGAAAATGTGTTGCATTTGCATGGTGAACTGCTGAAAGTGCGAAGCGAGGTTTTTGAGGAATTGGTTTATCCAACTTCGGGATGGGAGTTGAAATTGGGAGATTTATGTGAAAGAGGAACTCAACTTCGGCCGCATATTGTTTGGTTTGGCGAACAAGTTCCCATGATTGAACCTGCCATTGAACTTGTAAAACAGGCCGATATCGTAATTGTTATTGGTACTTCATTGCAAGTTTACCCAGCCGCAGGTTTGCTAAATCATGCACCTTACGGAAGCAGAAAATTCTTAGTCGACCCATCGGAAGATCTTCAAACTGAGATGTTCAGATTAACACATATTCAAGAGACTGCTGGTAAGGCAATGCCTAAATTGGTGGATGAGTTGATTAAATCAATAAAATAAGAAATTAAAATTGTATTGCTAAACCGCCAGTTAAAAAAGAAGCTCCGCTTCCGAGTTCAGCAAAAACAGCAAAAGTTTCAGTAAAATAATAGCGAGAGCCTATGTATATTGAAGGATCGATCCTAAAATCTCTAGATACTAACCCAATCATTAATCCACCATATGGGTCTAAGTTGTCAACAATTGGAATATTGCAATGGAAAGCACTTCTGATTCCTATAATTGTATAACCTCCTCCTATTTTATTCCCTTCGCCAAACCCCAAATATCCAGCAAGACTTACAACACCAATTTTATTGATAGGCCAAATTCCCTTTTCATATTGAAAACTAAGTGAACTATTTCCATATACTCCTGATAATCCCAAACCCAAACTCCCAACTTGGGAGTCTTCTGTAAATTTATAGCCTTGCCCAAATGAATTTGAATTTGAAATAAAGAAGATTACAATAATTAACAGCAGTCTCATAGTTGAATGTTTGAAAAAAAGTATGCAAATTTATTTTGACTTCAATGATTAAACACATTACTTAAAAATAGATTTTAACAAAAGCTACAATCTAATTTTACTTAATATTGTATCAATTATTAAACATCGTTTAGTGTTTTATCATAAGATTTTAATTTATAACCTACTTTCATTTTTTAATTGAATAAATGAAACACCTGAACCCGGGTGAATTAAAGCAAATTTGTAAATTATTAGATTTTAAATAACCGCTATTTATATTTAATTGTATAGACTTGATCAAATATGAAAACCTTACTCATAATTTATCTTTCTTTTAATTTCATCAATTATGTTAATTCTCAACAAATTACAGATTTGGATCTAATGAAGGGTCATAATATTGCTTCTACAGAAGTCCAATTATCGGCAAAATATTTATTTCATGATAAAAACGTATTCATTAAATACAACCCAATTAGTATTTTTTTTGGTGGAGCTTTGTTTATTTATCAAAGAGCTATTTCTCCTCAGATTTCAGCAGGATGTGCATATGAAATAAGTTGTTCAAATTTTAGTAAACAATGTATTAGTCATTATGGCTTTCTAAAAGGTATTGCCCTCTCAACTGACAGACTTACAAGATGTAACAAAATAGCGAGTGCGGATTTTCACCCATTGTTAATCAATTTTCAGAATAAAGTTATTGATAATCCAGAAATGTATAAACTACTCAAATGAAGTATCTGTTTGTCTTTCTTCTCTCAGTTTATTTTAATGTTGTGTATGCTCAGAAAGAGTATGCATTTATTGACGATCTTGACTTCCTCATTCATCTTACCTCCAACAAACTATTTAATGAAAGTGATGTTTATTTTAAACAAACAACATTCAAATCGCGAAATAATATTGGTCAATTGGATTCACTAAATTATATGATGGGCTTTGTCTATTATCAAAATGACAGTTTAAAACGAGCCAAATCACTCTTCCGAAATGTCTCAGAAAATAGTCCTTGGTATTTTAAAAGTAATTTTTATCATTCATACATCTGTATGAAATTGAATCAACCAGACAGTTCCGTTATTCATTTAAGTAAATTAAAACGATCATCAAACGAGGAGGTTAATCAGTTCAGGGAATTCCAAATGGCAGGCGCCTATTTATTGTCTGGAGATGTTTTAAAATGCGATTCACTTAGCAAGAAATTCAACAGTAAGTATGATTTTCTAAGAGTCGAACAAAATAACCTTATCAAATATTCTCAAATTCATAAATCCAATAATCGTAAATCGCCATTAATTGCGGCATTGTTTTCTGCGTTTGTGCCTGGTTTGGGTAAAGTATATGCAGGAAATAATGCTCAAGGATTATCCGCGTTTTTGAGGGTTGGTGTTTTGGGAGTTATTACGGTCGAAAACTATATGCATAGAGGTATTCGAGATCCTCAAACAATTTTTTTTGCTAGCTTATTCAGTGCATTTTACATTGGCAATATATGGGGGAGTGCGCTAAGTGTTCAAATTATCAAAACAGAAAAAGACCTTGAAAATAAATCTAATATTTTGGTTGGCATTCATATGCCACTTCGGGAGCTTTTCAATTAAAGCTCAAAACTACTCTGTTTATATTGCAGATAGCTTATTCCATGCTTATCAGTTTGAAGAAGCAGCTCTTGAATACGAAAAATGTGTATTTAAAAATATGGATTCTTCAATAAAAGAATATGCTTTAATGCAACGTGCATATTGTTTTAAAAATAGTGGTAAGTATTATGAAGCTTATCAGAATTTCCAAAGATTGGATATTGATAATTATAACGATTCATTAAAATGTGTATATAATTTTCAAATAGGATTAATGTTGTATTTAAGTAATTATTTTAATGATGCTGATTCGTATCTGCAGCGTAATTTTAACCTGCCTATAACTACATTGGAATATAAGAACTCTATTTTATTAAATGTTTTGGTTCTTAATGAGTTATTTAAATATTCTGAAGCCCGAAATAAACTGTCAGTTTATGCAATCAATTATACAAAGACTCCAATCAAGGATAGTATTGTTTCGATAATAGATAAGGATTATTCTAATGAAAAAACCCCTAAAATAAAATCCATTCACAAAGCACGAAAACTATCGAAAGTTCTTCCAGGTGCAGGATTGATTTATATTGGAAAATCAGGACGGGCTTTGGGTAATATTACTTTACTTTTGGCTTCTGCATCATACACAGCGTTAAATATATATTGCGGAAATTATTTTACATCAGCAACAGCGGGCGTGCATCTTATTAGGCTTTTCTATACAGGTGGAATAAATCAGGTAAATGATTTAGTACCCATAATTAATTATAATCGCACTAGAATTTTTAACGATAAAATTAAAAGAAAACTACTATGTCTTTTTTGAATACACGAATTCTAATATTATTTTTTTTATCCCCTGTAATTTCATCTGCACAGTATCACTTGCATTCTTCTTTAATTGGACATTCTGCACCTGTTAATGGGATTGATATTTCTAACGATGGTAAATTATTGATATCATGTAGTAAAGATCAAAGTATTCGACTTTGGGATTTAGTTCAAAATGAGCAATTAAAAGTCATTTCAGGTTTGCCGAGTTCGATTAAAAAAGTCAATATCAATCCTGAAGGATCAAAATTTTATGCAGCGGGCTATGGTAAAATCTTTTTCTGTGATTTGAAGAAATTCAAAGTTGAAAAGTCTTTCAAAGCGCATTCTGCATTTATTGAAAGTATATCAATTTGTAATGATATTGTTGCAACAACGAGTTGGCGTGATAAAAGTGTATTGATATGGAAGCGAAATAGTTTTAAAAAACTAATTGCAATGAATGATTCAGTATGGACCGACTGCAGTATTTTTGCTCAAAATGGCGAAATTCTAATAACAGGAAACCACTTAAATTTAATTAAATTGTGGGATGTTAGCTCTGGAGAGCTTATAGCCAAATTTGCAGGGCATTCAGATTGGATTTATGATTTGGCTTTATCAAATGATGAAAAATTCCTTTATTCAGGTAGTTTTGATTCGAGTATACGAATCTGGGAAATGAGCTCGCAGAAAAATATAGGAGCTTTAAAAGAACATAAAGGAGGAGTTGTTGCAATTGATTTATCTAAAGATGGGCAATATTTGGTAAGCGGTGGCGAAGACAAATCAATACTTGTTTGGGATGTTCTTGAGAAGAAAGTAGTTCATCGCATAACAGATGCTCACGATGGTACGATAATGGATGTGCGTTTTGTTAATGGAATAAGCAATATTATTTCAGCAGGATCAGACAATAAAATTAAAATCTGGAAATTGACAGAATAAAAAAAAACGCAAATACAATTTGCGTTTTTTTTTATTCTGTCAAAAAAATTATTTTGAAGATTTTAATTGACTTGTTTTGATTGGCGTTCCTTCAACTACAAACCCAGCACGAAAAATCTCATTTCTTTGGTAAACAACCCCATCAATAAGAGCATCATAACCTGGTCCAGCATTTTCAATAGCTTTATCAACAGCTGCTTTTAACATAGGTCTTCCACAGAATTTCATTTCTTTGCCTGTTGAACGAGGGCCTTTAGCATCTTCATCTAAACGAAGAGTTACATTTTTAGAGCTGATAACAGTGAAGTCAATCAAACGTTGGTTGCAACTTGATAAGAATAGTGCGGAAGCAACTAGAATTAATGTTGAAAATTTTTTCATAGTGTTTTTTATTATTTGGTATCGGCAAAAATATAAAAGTTATATATATAAAAAAATCTATTTTAGTCTTAAATTCTCAGCGCAACTTGTACCATGGAATTCCATACCATCTGATGATTGATATATCCATTTTTTCTCACCAGATTTTCTTAAAATTACTTTACCTCGGATCCATTTTTTATTGCCTTCAGTTGACCATTTTTTATTCCACCATGTGCGAATTGGTACAGTAATTTCGCCTGATATCTGATCTTTAATAACACCATCCCAATAAATATCTGTACCATAATTATCTTTAGCATTTGAGCAATTCTGAATTATCTGTTCTCCTGCATCTTTTGCAATAGCTTCTACCTGTTTTTTGAAATATGGGTCATCTATTAATTTCTTAGAATCATTTGATTCAATATCTAATGTTGGCTCAATTTTATCTTCTTCAAATTTATCAATACTTCCATTTTGATATTTAATTTGTAAAATCTTACTCATTTCCAGATTGTAAGTTGGTCCCTCAAGATTTTCAAACTTCTTGTATTTAACTAAATCATCTGTAATTTCTGTTACTTTTACTTTTATGATTAAACCATCTTTTTTAGTGATTTCGTCTTGAGAAAAACTTGTTAGAAAAGTAAAAAAACCAATTAAAAGTAAGATTGATTTCATAGTACGAAATTTAGAATGAATGTTTGCTTATTAAGTATATTATATTTGCAATACTAATTTAGAAAATAAATTCAACGTAAAAAAATACATTGAATTTGAATTTATTTTTTCTGAGTAAGTCTTCCAATAAAGAGTGTTTTATTGTCCTAGCTTATGTTAATTTATATTATTTCATGTTTTATCTATAATTTCTTTATCCGCTTTCTTCCCATAAAACACCAGCAATAAAACCGGCATCAATACCAACTCCGAAATCAAAGCAAAAATCAAAGTGAGCGAAATCATCATGCCCACATAAAAGGTGCTTTTGAAATCACTCAGCATCAAAGTCGCAAATCCTGCAGCAATAACCATGGCGGTTAAAATCATGGCTTTGCCAGTCGAGAAATAAGTTACACGAATAGCCATGGGCAAATTGCTCCCCTTGGAAAGTTCTACTTTTAAACGACTTAGCAAATGCAATGTATCGTCGACAGCAATGCCAAAGGCGATGGAAAAGATAATCGATATCGTTACTTTCATTTCGATACCTACCAAGCCCATTAATCCAGCAATCATACAAAGAGGAAGAATATTCGGTAAAACTGAAAGTAACATCATGCGCCATGATCGGAAAATGAGTCCTATGATTAACATCAAAACAGCTATATCTAAACTCAATC
>CALQJV010000068.1 GCA_943330985.1 Chitinophaga pinensis | reverse complement strand
TTTGGCAATAAGTATATGAGTGATATTATTAAACATGAGTGCGGAATTGTACTCATACGGCTTCTTAAACCACTCGATTATTATCGCCAAAAATACGGTTCTGTTCGGTATGCGTTAAACAAACTCCATTTATTGATGGAGAAACAGCATAACCGTGGGCAAGACGGCGCTGGTATTGCTTGCATCAAATTCGATATTGAACCGGGTGAACGATACATAGGCCGATTTCGATCAAATGCTCCGCAAGCACTTCGTGAAATTGTTGAAAAAGTGAATGGTTATTTTGAAGAAATTCAAGTTAACAATCCCGATAAAATTAATGATTCAGATTACCTCAAAGAACAGGTGCCATTTATTGGAGAGCTTCTCATGGGTCATCTTCGCTATGGTACATATGGCAAGAACAGCATCGAAAGTTGTCACCCCTTTTTACGTCAAAACAATTGGAAAAGCAGAAACCTTGTTGTTGCTGGTAATTTCAATTTGACCAATGTAGATGAGCAGTTTCAGCAGTTATTGGAACTTGGCCAGCATCCTAAAGAAATGGCTGATACGGTTACCATACTTGAGAAAATTGGACATTTTACCGATGTTGAAAACGAGCGTTTGTTTCGCGAATTCAAACAGCAGGGCTATTCGAATCAGGAAATTTCAGATCTAATTGCGCGTGATCTTGATGTTAGTGAAATATTGAAACAGGCATCAAAACGCTTTGATGGTGGTTATGTAATTACTGGAATGCTAGGCCATGGAGATGCATTTGTTATGCGCGATCCTAATGGAATTCGCCCTTGCTTTTTTATGCAAAATGATGAAATTGTTGTAGTGACGTCCGAACGCCCCGTAATTCAAACAGCTTTTAATGTTGCAATTGATCAGGTTCAAGAACTAAAACCTGGACATGCACTTGTTATTAAACGCAACGGAGAAGTAAGCATGCCCGAAATAAGAACTCCGGAAGCACGAACCTCTTGCTCATTCGAACGCATTTATTTCTCTCGAGGTAGCGACGCCGATATTTATAAAGAACGCAAAGCACTTGGACAACAAGTAAGTCGTAAAATATTAGAATCCATTGCATTCGACATCAACAACACCGTCTTCACCTTTATTCCCAACACCGCCGAAACTGCTTTTTTAGGCATGGTAGAAGGAGTAAATGAATGGCTCAATACCGAAAAAGAAAAGCAGATACTCAGTCTCGATGGAGAAATTTCATCAGAAAATCTGGGAGCCATTTTGAGCATGAAGGTGAGAACCGAAAAGCTAGCTATTAAAGATGCGAAACTTCGAACCTTTATTGCCGACGATTTGCATCGCGATGAAATGGTGGCGCATGTGTACGATGTAACCTATGGCGTTGTGCGAGAAAACCAAGACACGCTCGTAATCATGGACGATTCTATTGTTCGGGGCACAACACTTAAGCAAAGTATTCTTCGGATTCTAGATCGACTTAATCCGAAGAAAATTATCGTAGTTTCTTCAGCACCTCAAATACGTTATCCCGATTGCTATGGAATTGATATGGCTAAACTAGCCGATTTCATTGCTTTTCAAGCTGCAATTGCCTTGCACAAAGAGGGTAAAACACTCCATATTTTGGATGAAGTTTACGCGGCCTGTCTTGTTCAAGATGAACTTCCCAAAGAAGAAATGAAAAACGAGGTTCGTCGAATTTACGAGCCTTTTTCTGAGTTTGAAATTGCCCAAAAAATTGCGGAGCTCGTTACTCCCAATAATATGAATGCTGAAGTGGAAGTCATTTATCAAAACTTGACCGATTTGCATACGGCCTGCCCAAATCACACCGGCGATTGGTACTTCAGCGGAAATTATCCAACTCCCGGAGGAAATAAAGTGGTAAACAAGGCATTCATGAATTATTACATGAATGTGAACGAACGAGCTTATTAATTACAAGCGAATCTTCTTTCGCCATTCGGGTAAATGTGTTCGGTCAACGGCCTTAAATCGGTATCCAACAAACATTCGAAACCAGCTGTAATTATCGTCAACCCAAACGCCTAAATCGCGTTTGCCTGCAAACGAAATGCTGTAACTTGAAATACCACCATACCAATTATCGCCATTATAACCCAAAATAAATCGAAACTCCGAAACGGCGGTTGCTTTGTTTTGTTGATTGCGAATTTGCTTGTCCTCCGAAAGATAGTAGCTATTTTGAATTGAAATACCAGGAACAAAATACAAGGTTAAAAACCACGAATGCTTGTAAACAAATGTGTGTACATAGCCCACATTGAAATTAAAATTGTTAGCGCTTTGAGAAATGAGCCGGTACTCCGGTTTAAATTGTGGTGCTAACTCAATCGGAATTAATGATTGATTGGGATCGCTTAGCATACGATGCATACGCAATGAAACTCCCGCTATTATACTCCCAGCACTTTGTTCCTGCCGATCGAGTTGATACAAGGACGCTCGGTATGAGAACTTATCAGGATTGAAACAATAAAAAAGATTACTGAAAAAGGTTGTCGTTGTTAAGTCGGGACGATAAGGATAGAAATCGGATTGTGGATTAAATGATGGATTGGCAACTTGTGGATTTGTTAAATAATACCCATTAAAAATCTGGATGAAATTCGAATTCCAGAATCGTCGTCCATTAAATGAAGCACGAAAAGAAAATTGTTTTGATTCCCCTTTTCGGTCTCCATCGCTCGATTGAAATGAAATCAAACCAAGTGATAAACTAAGCCAACGATAATCGAGACACGTAATAAAATTGCTCCGTGTATTAGGCCGATAGGTAAGTTGAATATTCTCCGCATCAGGATTTCGAATGACCACATCCTGTTTTCTTGAGGCCAATTCGAAGGTAAGGTGCGGACGATCGTTTAATGCGGAAATATAATCGGGGTTTTGTTGCCCTAAAACTATAGGAATAAGAAAATGTAGAAAACTGAAAATAAAAATTCCCTTGAGGCAACTGGAAAAAGCCGGAAGCATCAAGGGAATTGTAAATCTCATTTTAAATTATCGTGCAACTGCAACGAGAGACACCGAACGTCCGGCTGAGGTTGAAATTACAACCTGATACATGCCATTTGAAATAGTTGATAAATCTAATTGAAGCGAAGCATCAGGCTGCACATTTTCATAATTGTGCTGATAAACTAACTTGCCACTTAAATCGAACATACTGCAAACAACGATTTCTTGCATAGCATGAAAACCTGTTTGGATTGTTAGAATATCCTTTGCTGGATTTGGATAGATGTTGATATACACATCACCAGTCGCATCAAAAATACCCACTGTTGAAGTATAAGAAAGTCCAGATGATGTTTTGGTACAGTTGCCACTAGTGTTTGAAACTGCAACAGTATAAACACCCGTTTGCGTTGGGGTGTAGCTAGATGAATTCGCTCCAGAAATAGCAACACCATTTAAGAACCACTGAAATGTACCAACTGTTACACCAGAAGAAATTACTCCGTTGTTTAAGGAAAGTACAGGTTGAATTGGCGCCTGACTTACAGTAACCAATGTGTTTTGAGTTTGTGTGGCACTTTGACCTGTACAA
This sequence comes from Chitinophaga pinensis, assembly GCA_943330985.1. The sequence continues at coordinate 3,227 of CALQJV010000068.1, read as the reverse complement.
ACTCCAGTCACAACTAAATTAACTCCATACGATCCTGAAGAATTATAAGTAACCGTTGGATTTTGTGATGTTGACGATGCAGGTGTTCCTCCTGTGAAAGTCCAGTTATACGCCGAACCACTTGCTTGTGCAGCATAGGAAACTGTTTGACCAGCACAAATTGTTGTTGAGGTGGAAGCACTAAAGGAAGCTACCGGAGCAATAGCTGTTAGAATTGGGAATATGGCTTGATTTACTGTTATACCCCAACTTCCTGGAGTTTCTGAAAATTGATGCCACGATAAATCTCCAAATTGTTCCCACGCTGAGTTGGTTGTAACATCGCCATCTGCATTACTTTTCAAAGCCAAAGTATATCCTGCAGCTGGATCAAATTCAATTCCCAAGAAGAAATTACCTGTTACAGAAACAGGAGATGCAAATGATACATACGTATCTGTTCCAGCATTTACATTGGCGATGATGGTACTTAAAGGAATGCTTGTAGTTGCTAAAACCGTTGATGGCCCTGCTGCTGTGTATGCATATGCTTTTACCGTGATGGTTGAACCTGTTGGAGCTGTTCCTTGCGTTGCAATACCAAATGAAAAACGCGCACCAGTTAATGAAGTTATAGGAGCTGTAGCCGTGAATTGGTCTACTTTAGCAACATCTCCGTAGGAATTAACACCTCCCACATAACCTGTTTGACCTGTTCCAGCTGCTAATACACCAACTGTACCGGGAAGTGGATAATTCAATGTGTCAATACAAGCAACGGTTGGAGGAGGAGCGATAGAACAAGCATTTGAAGTTAGTAAACTCACACGAGATCCGCCAGTTGAAAACAAAGATTGCGAACGTGTTTTTTGTCCGTTCGAAAACATCTTTAAACAATTATCATCTCCATAATCCATGTAGTTCATGAACATTTCTCCCGGTGAGCTTGGAGCACAACTCGTAAGGAAAGGGAATGACTCACATCCATAATTAGCATCTGCTTGATTAGGAGTATCTGCTACTTGGTCAGTGCCTGAACAAGATCCACCGTCATCACCCCAAATATGATAGAGATTTAACCAATGTCCAATTTCATGTGTAGCAGTACGGCCTAAATCGTAAGGAGATGAAGCACCAATATTACCAACAGAGTTATAAAGTAAAACCACCCCATCGGTAGCAGCTGTGCCACCAGGGAATTGGGCATACCCTAAAATACCACCGCTCATGTTACACACCCAAAGATTCAGGTATTTTGATCTATCCCAAGCATCATGTCCGCCAGTTGATGCACGTTTCACATTGTCGTTGGTTGAGAAACTTGTTGTAGTAGTGGATGTACGCGTTATACCAGTGGTTGGATTTCCACTTGGATCTACTGATGCTAAACAAAACTGAACTTCCATATCGGCACCTAAACCTTGAAAAGCAGAAGGCACAGAAGCGAAATCGGCATTTAGTTTTCTAAAATCTTCGTTTAAAATATCAATTTGCGATTGCAATTTGGCATCTGAAATATTTTGTGCCGTCGTTTTATAAACCACATGGAATACAACAGGAATAGTTACTAAAATGCGTTGTCCCGATTGAGGTGATTCTGCAAAAGCGCGCGCATGTTCGTCAATTTGACTTCGTTTTGCAGCGTATTCAGGGTCGTTAGTTCTTAATCGTGCGTCAACTTCCATAGTTGCGCAAGTTCTATGTTGCTGTTGTGCAAATGATGAAGTAAACATCATCATTCCTAAAATTAATGTGTAGATTTTTTTCATGATCGTTTTGAAATTCGGTTTGCAATTTATTACAAAACATCGAGGTAGCATCAATTGTTTCGTAGGATATTCTTACACATATTGTTTATAATTCATTAAATTTCTTTTTCCCACCGTGCAACCACATACGTAGCCAAGCAATTCCCAATCACGTTAACAGAAGTTCTTCCCATATCCATAACTGCATCAATAGCAAGAATAGCAAAGGCTTTCTGAGGATCAAGCCCTAATGATGCAACAGTACTCACCAAAATTAAAAATGAAGCTCCGCGCACTCCTGCAACTCCTTTACTTGTTAGCATTAAAATGAGACACATTTGAATTTGTTCTCCAATAGTCAAATCAACACCACATACCTGTGCAATAAAGACAGATGCAAGTGAAAGATACAAGGTGGTTCCGTCCAAATTGAAACTGTATCCGGTTGGCAGAACAAATGCGACAATCTTCCGCGGAATGCCCATTTTCTCCAAATTCTCCATGGCCTTGGGAAGGGCCGCTTCGGAACTAGCTGTTGCAAATGCGATGGAAACAGGTTCGGAAATGGCTTCTATAAAGCGTTTAAATGGCAAGCGAACAATTAAAGCGATGGGCACCAAAATGACGAGCACAAAAGTGAACAAGGCGCCATACAAAGTACCAACAAGCATTAGTAGGTTTTGCAAAACTCCCAAGCCCATGGTTGCTACCGAATAAGCAACTGCCCCACCCACAGCCAATGGCGCCATGTACATAACGATATTGGTGAACTTAAACATCACTTCCGAGAGACTTTCAGCAAAAGCCAACATAGGCCGTTTCTTTTCTTCGTTTTGAATCATGGCTAAACCAATTCCAAAAAGAATACTGAAAATGACCACTTGCAAAATCTGATTCTCGAAAATGGCCTTCGCTATATTCTCTGGAAAAATATCCAAAATAACATCGTGGTTTTGCTTTTGACTAAGCAAGGAATTAGCCTTGGTAACTTGTGCTTCTTGTGCCTGAAAAACAGCTCCTTTACCCGCTTGTGTAAAATTAATTGCAGCCAATCCTATAACCAATGCAAAGGTTGTTACTACTTCAAAATACAGAATGGCTTTTAAACCCATTCGTCCAACTTGTTTTAAACTTGAATGCCCAGCTATTCCAACCACCAATGTGGAAAAAATCAAAGGAGCAATAATGGTTTTTATTAAACGAAGGAAAATATCGCTCAGCACTTTCAATGGTTTTGCAACCTCCGGAAAATCATATCCCAACTCAACTCCAAAGAGCATGCTTACTAAAATCCAAGCGGTGAGCGATTTGCGGTATAGACAATTTACAATGGCTGTAGCAATAGCAATCCAACGAAAAATGGATAAAATTTCAGGTGAAAATGGATTCCCCATGGCTCCATTTAATAACGTTAATCCAATTCCAATAAAGCTAAAAACTGCAAATACTATGAACGATATTCTTTGATTCATAAACCTTTCAGGCGATGTTACGTGACAA
>CALQJV010000067.1 GCA_943330985.1 Chitinophaga pinensis | reverse complement strand
GGCAGAGAAATACGTGTAAAATGGCTGAAACGCTTGTCTATTGGGATAAAAATAATATATATAAGTTAAGCATCCCAAAACAACACAAACACTCAAAGCAAGGAGTGTTTTTTTTAAGTGAATTCCTCGAAATAAAAACCAGGTAAATAGTGGAATTACATTATAAACAAAAGAGAATTTAAACAATATTCCTATGAGCATCAATATTCCTATGAGCAGCCAGATGCTTCGTTTACTGGAATACGAAAGAAAGACAATTAGAATTAATATAAAACTCAACATGGCTTCGATGTGCCCAATGCGACTAAGCGACCAAAATGTCGGAAGAACGGCCAAAATGATTGCTGCTTGATAGCGTTTATTATCATCAAAACCAGGGATTTTTTTAAAGAGGATAAGCAGAATACTAAGAGTTGATGGAACAAGAGCAATAAGCCGCAATGAGAAAAAATGAATACCGAATAATGTAAAACTAAACCAATGCCAAACTGCAGTTAATGGACCAACCGCCCATGCGCGCGCAAACACATCCCCTGGCCAAGGTTCTCCTAATAGCATTCTACGAACATTTTCGGCCCACCATGCTTCATCGTGAATATCGTCGGTGCTCTTCCACCAAGCTGGATCGGCTTCAGGAAATAGAAAACGACTCAATGCAAGGAGCACAATTAAACCAACAAAAAGTTTCTTTTTCAGTGATGCTTGCATCGGGTGAAAATAAAAAAAGTCCTGATGTTTCCACCAGGACTTTTCAATTGAATGATCAATTTATTATTCAAAAATAACTTTGATACTGCTGCGACCTTTTTCGGTTTGAACTTGAACCAAATAAATTCCTGCAATTAAATCATTGCGGTTAATTTGATAAGCTAAAGTGTTTAGGTTGCTTGAAGAAAGAACTTCGCGACCTGTAACATCAAACATACGAACCGACTTGATTTGACCAGATTCGTTGTTAGAACGAATAGTTACTTGAGTATTAGCCGGATTTGGGAATACGCTCACTTTAACAGCGTTTGCAACATCTTGCATACCAACTTCTGCACAAGCAGCAAGACCTAAAGCACATACGATACGTGGATTGATATAACGTTGAATGGTATCGATGTATGTCAAACCAGTTGAACGACCAAGTTCGTTGCTTGTTGCCATTGCTGGATTACTTGCAGCAGATGCTTGGTGAGAAGTAATTTGAGTTCCATTAACCGTTACAGGAAATTGAGCCGATTGCTGTGTAGAATTCCAATATTGCCATGGACTACCGTGGTTGTATGGATAAATCGGATTTTCAGGAAGGATGAACGGAAGTAATCCTTTTCCGGTTCCTACATTTATAGTAGAACCTGGAAATTGAGAGTCAAAAGAAATGGCTTGACCATAATGAGATTCTACCGCAGCAGTAATAGCATCGTTGTATGGTTGAGTAGCAAAGGAAACGTTGTTGCCATAAGCATTTGCTTGAGGTAAATTATACCCAGCTCCACACGCCCAAGGAATAACCACATCACCTGTTGTTGGAACAATAACATTCCCTAAAAAATAAGGCGCATTGGGGTCACGAACGGCATGAATTCCAATCATTGGAATTTGTCCAGCGTCTAACCAAGACGTATCGCCTAAAGCACCACCCATATTGATAACGATATTGGCATCTGAAGAATATTGTGGATTGTTTGCAATGTTTCCTGTAATTTTAGAGAAATCACCAGTTGTAAGAAAAGGTACTAAATCAAAAGGAATTGAATTAGTTCCATCAAAATTCCCAATACGGTTAGTATCAATCATGGAAACATCTGGATTTTCAGATGCTAAAAATTTGTTGTCTCCCAAACCTGGCAAACGAGCAATTTTCCATGGCTTGTCCAAGAAAGCATGAGCCATCATGACATAACCACCCGTTCCTTCACCAACCAAAACAACGCGATTTGCGTCAATCTTGAAATTGTTTGTAGTTGCACGATCAGCACGGAAATAACGAACTGCCGCTTTGGTATCCTGTTGTCCTTTGTATGCAGCATTTAAAATAGTTCCTGTTCTTACTAGAATATCAGTCGAAAGTGGATTCCATCCTCTTCGGTAATCAACAATCGCACAAACATATCCACGTTTTGCAAATTGCATCGCCATGTTTACCGCCGAACTGTCTTTACGAACTCCGGTTGGCGAACCATTGAAACCTGGGGGTAAAAAATTCCCTGTTGTTGCATACACAACCAAAGGACGATCTGTTTCGGTATCAACTGTAGTAGATGGATAATACACATCCATATATAAAGGAAGAGTATCAGGTAACGCTTGTTGTCCAAGAAAAGATGCTATTACAGTTGGTTCGATCGAGATATTTTGACCGTATTGAACATCCGTTTGAATGGTAATTTGATTGCTAGTAAACACTTCGTTTAAATAGCGTTGTGCATTTGCTTGAAGGGAAATCCCTCCTAAAAACAATGCGAATGAGATTTTGTAAAGTCTATTCATAGTTTTGGTTTTTTGTAAGTGCAAAGTTGTAAAAGATTTCCTTTATATAATGTTAAATTAACAATTAATTTGGCAAATCAACAAGGATCGAGAAATAGGCCAATCTCCCAACTCGAGGACCTCCATAAACCATCGAAACTTTATTGTTGAGAATATTGGATGCGCCAAGTTTAAAAATACTTTTCCATTTTTCAACGGCATAACTTATTTGCGCATCGGCCATGCCATAATCGGGAATGGAACCTGTAAATTGAGGAGCTCCTTCAAATTTAAAACCTTGAACCCATTTGTAATTTACATTGAATGAAAAGCGTTCGCCTTTAATAAATGGAAGTTTAATTTTTCGTCCACTGAAACCCACATTGAATTTATTGAGTGGTGTATTAAAAGCCGTTATAATTTCATCGGTGGCATTGGGTCTGTTTAAAATGTTATAAGAGTAATTTCCGTTTACTTCTAATTTATCAGCTAAATAATAATTCAATCCCATAGAGAAACCCTGAGTATAAACTACATCTTTGGTATTAGCAGCTAAACGATATCCTTGAATTATTGGAATTGATCCTGTAAATTTCACATCCAAACCAACCTTGTATCCAATAAAATCGTGGTATTGCGAAAAATAATAACTCGCATCCAAAAACAAACGCTTAAACAAGGTACTTCGGTAACCAAACTCAATGGTTTGAACACGTTCAGGACGAATAGGATCGACATTGAAATAAACTAATTTGGAAGGATTGAGGGTATTTAAGTAATCGAAAAATGATGAAATACGAACCAAAGAATCGCGGCCATCTATGTTGCCTAACAAAATTGCTCGTCCTACATTGTAATACAAATACTGGTCTTGCAAGGTAGGGTTCCGAACGGCTGAGGAATACACGGCACGTATAATATGATTGTTGTTTATTGTATAAATACTTGAAAAACTTTGGGTTGAAATCCAATTGAAATTCTGGTTTTTATCGACACGTACAGTTGCATTTAAACTCAATCGGTCGGCAAACAATTTACGTTGTAACCCGGCATAAGCTCCAAATTCTTTGTTGGTAATCACCTTCCTTTTATAGGTTGTATCGGAAGCCGTTATTTGATCGATAACAAGAGTATCACTAAAAATGGTACCGCTAGAATTGGGCGTATACATACGTCCGTTTGAACCCACAACCAGCTTGGTGAATTTCCCAAATGTGAATTTGTATTCGGCATGTACATGATACAAGGCCGATTTATCGCGCAAGCCAGACCCTTTTTCAGAAAGTGTGCGCGATTTTATGGCTGCAAAAGCGGAATCGAAACGAACCGTTCCGGGTTTAAAGAAATTCAAATTGGGATTACTTGAAACACGATCAATTTTAGCACGAACACTATCATGAAGTAAAACCAAAGCATCGTAATTGGCGGCCATCACCGAATCGTATGTGGTTTCATTGAATGGAGATGGATATCCATCAAAACCTCGTACAACAAAAAGGGGCGAATCAAAAGGGGAAGTAACTCCAGCTTGCCAGCCGTTTTGATAATCTTGTTTCCATTGGTTATTGCTTTTGGAAAGATTCTGAAGTTCAAAAGCCGAAACAACCGCATCATATGAGTCTCCTGCGTTTTCGTTAGTAGCATATACCCGCACAAAAAATTTATCTTTTTGGGTGATCTCGAATCGTTGTTGAAAAAACAAAATATTCTTCAAACTGAAACGGTTTTCACCTTGATAAACAGTTGTTCCTGTTCCAAAATTACTACTTAAAATCATCTCTACATCTGGCTTAATCTTATAATGCAAAGCTCCATTCAATTTGATATTTCGTGTGTTGTAGTCGACCAAGTCTTTTTCATTGTAGCCAGTTCTGTATATAACTCCCAAACCAGGGGTATATCGTTTATCTTCGGAATTTGAATTATAGTCATTCTTAAATCCACCCAATTCTTCATCACCATATCGGTTCACCGCATCGTAACCGCCTGGATTACCGGGTTTGGCCAGCGACTGTTCCGATGCATTCATATTGGTTGCTTCCCAATCATAAGCACGCATGAACGACATATTCACTTTAAAGGCAAACTTATCTTCCCCTTTTTTATTCTGAAATTTCTCGGCATACCGAATGGCAGTCTCAAACAAATCACGCTCACCCACTTTCGATTGAACCGTTAATCCAGTATAATCGAAGGGATTTTTGGTCGTCATGCTGATAACTCCATTGAATGCATTGGGACCATAAAAAGCCGAACTCGCTCCAACAATGATGTCTACTTTTTGCACATCCAATTCGGAAGATCCAAGAAAATTCCCTAATGAAAAATTGAGTCCGGGTGCTTGATTATCCACCCCATCAATTATTTGTAAGGAACGCACGGGCGAGGTACTATTGAAACCTCGGGTGTTGATGATTTTAAATCCCAAACTGGCGGCCGTTAAATCAACTCCTTTCAACGAACCCAAGCCATCGTAAAAATTTGCGGCAGGGGTTTCTTTGATAGCAAGCAAATCCATGGCTTCAACTGTCAATGGTGATTCGCGCTGTTTTTCGGTGAGTCTACTTTCCGAAATAACAAGTTCTTTTAGGACTTTTTCGTTGGGAAAAAGTTGGATAATGAGTTTCTTATCGAGACTTGTAACATCAATGGCTTTACCAGTAAATCCAACAGATGATACCATTAATTTGAAAGGAACTGCAATTGGATTATTGATTACAAAATTACCATCCAGGTCGGCACTTGCTCCAATGCTTGTTCCTTGAATAATGGCCGTGGCACCAATCAATGCTTCACCGGTTTTGGCATGGGTGATTGTGCCTTTGAGTTGTTGAGCTTGAATTGATTCTAAGGAAAGAAGAATAAATAAAATCGTAAGCGAAATGATGCGCATAAAAGAACACGAAAAGATAGATTAAAAATACTGATTTACTAAGGTTTGTGACCCGACAAATTTCTGATTTTTATTGGATTAAATCTAACGAGAGATTAAAATAGAACCTTTATAAACAGGGATTTCATGTCCTAAATCAAGGATGTAATAATAGGTTCCGTCTGGATAATCGTCACCGTTCCAATCGCTCTTATAGTTTTCACTCATGAAGATTTGGTTGCCCCATCGATTGAAAATGCGTAATTCAGGAGATTCGAAAAAACCGAGATACTTAATTTCAAACACATCATTCATTCCATCGCCGTTTGGTGAAAATGCATTCGGAATAATTACCTCCTTAACAACCAATACATTTCGAGATAATGTATCAATGCAACCTTCCGAATTGCTTACAAAAAATCTAACTTCATAATGACCTGTATCAGCATAGAGGTGTGAAATTTCAACTCCATTGTCAATTGAACCATCTCCCAGCGACCAATCATAATTCAAATTATTGGAAACCTCCGAAGCGGAAGAAGAGTCCGTGAAATAAAATGCATTACCCAAGAAAACAAAATACTCTGGAATCGAATTAAAATTAGCAGTAGGTTCTGCTAAATAGATAGTTTGTGAAATCGAATTACTGCAGCCATTTTTCGTAACACTTAATGTTACTGTCCCCCCTTTTGAAATTATAGTTGGAGTGGTTTCACTAGATGACCATACAAAATTATCGAACGGACCATTCATAAAACTTAATAGGCTTGAATCACCTTCACATAAAATGGTATCACCTACAATTATTGGATTGGGAATAGGAAAAACCACAACTTGAATGGTACTTGGAGCACTTTCGCATTGTCCATTAAATTGTGTTGCAGTGTATGTCCCATTTAATAAAGGCGTCACATTTTCAAATGTTTGTATGTTGCCTGTTTCAGTAAATGCATTGGGCCCCTGCCACGTAACAGGGTTTGTTGCATTCATAGCCGAAATTGATAGCGTATCTCCTTCACAAGCTGGCGATGTTGTTAAAAGTAAAAGTGTTGGTGGAACAACTGCAAATTGAATTTGAATTGAATCCCGACTGAAACAACCGCCCAATGACATTGCTTCCACCCAATAATTTCCATCTGCATTTACAGCAAATATTGAATCGCTATTCGTTGATAAGTCCATCCATTCGTAAGAATAAAAACCTGAATGAGCATTGAGATAAGCTACATTTTCTCCACAAAGAAGAGCTGTTTCTGGACCTAAATCAACTGTCATAGTATCGCTTGCGACAGAAATTGTATCGTTCGATAAGCAACCATTTTTGGAAGTGGTAACAGCATAAATACCCTCGTTGAAGACAGTAATTTGAGAGGTAGTATCTCCTGTATTCCAGATGTATGAGTCCAAATTCTCCCCGGCACTTAAAATGAGTGAATCGTTAATACACACAAAACGATTTCCGCCAAAATTTGCACTACTGAAATC
>CALQJV010000066.1 GCA_943330985.1 Chitinophaga pinensis | reverse complement strand
TTCGCTAGATATTTTTCACGTAAAAAACTTCTGATATTCATGGATTTACGAGGTAATAGTCAGGTTATTAGGGCATGGTCTGTTTTTGATTGGGCCAATTCGGTGTATCAGTTGAGTATTACATCTGCCATTTTACCTGCATATTATGCTGCAGTTGCTCAAGGAGATGCTCATGGAATGGTTCATTTTTTTGGATGGGAAGTATTGAATACCTCTTTGTATGCCTGGACGGTTTCAGCTTCATTTCTTCTCGTTGCTTTTTTCTCGCCGCTATTAGCATCCATTGCCGATTATACCGGAAGACGTAAATTGTTCATGCAAATATTTACCTGGTTAGGCGGAATCTCTTGCATGGCCTTATACTTCTTTACTAGCTCAAACCTCGAATGGGGAATCATTGCGTTTATGTTGGCTGGAATTGGGTATAGTGGGGGATTGGTTTTTTACAATGCTTGGTTACCCGAAATAGCACCACCTGGTATGGAAGATCGTATCTCGGCGCGTGGCTATGCTCTCGGATATATTGGTGGTGTGGTTTTATTGTTAATCAATTTAGCCATGCTACTTAAACCTCAGTTTTTTGGAATTCCTCCCAAAGGGATGGCTGCCCGAATTAGTTTTATTACGGTTGGTGTTTGGTGGATCGGTTTTGCACATTACACATTTGCTTTTTTACCCAATAAAATAAAAGGAAAAGTTTCAAACCATAATCCCATTTTAAATGGATACCGAGAACTTCTTCTTGTTTGGAAGGAATTCAGAAAAAACAAAACACTCCTCGTATTTCTTTCTGCCTTCTTCTTTATTATGATGGCAGTGCTCACTGTCATGTATATGGCTGCTAACTTTGGTAAAAAAGAATTGGGTTTGAAGGATGAAGTTTTAATACCCACCATCTTAATCATTCAATTGGTGGGTGTCATTGGATCAATAGGTTTCGCTAAACTTTCGGAACGAATAGGAAACATCGAATCGATGATGATTTCGGTTGTTATCTGGATTGGAATATGTGTGGGCGCATACTTCGTTTCCGACTCAAAGGGCTTTATGCTATTGGCCTGTTTTGTTGGTTTAGTGATGGGAGGAATTCAAGCCTTAGCGCGATCTACCTATTCCAAAATCCTTCCGAAAACCAACGATCATACTGCCTATTTCAGCTTTTACGATGTTGCCGAAAAAATGGCCGTAGTATTAGGAACTTTCTTGTTTGGACTGCTCGAAACATTAACGGGTTCAATGCGATCGTCCATATTATTATTGGGTGTATTATTTCTTTTTGGATTGATCTTCCTCATTCAATTGAAGCGAATCAAACCCCAATCATTAATTAGGATGAGACTTTAAGATAAGAACACTTGGAATATGTTCTAACCAAAGACTCTTGCTTTCTATCAAACCTTTCCAACTTGGGTAATTGATAAGCATTAAATCTTGATGCGATAAAAAGTCTTTCTCGATTGTTTTAACTTGATGAATCGAAATATTATCAGGGAATTGCGATTTAAGTTGATTGAACTTCTGACGAATCAATGAATCCTCATCCATTCTTCCTGAAGCGTCCATGATGGAAATGTCGGATTTGGAATTGAGTATAAACTTGCGAGCATAGTCAAACAAAAACGCATCATCATCATCAAACAAAGGCATAAAAATAGTACTCGAATCACTGAAGTCGCGATCGAGCAAAACTCCTACATCGCATTGAGAGTCTTCCATAAAATGTTTTGCTCGATCATCAATCAAATAATCGGTTCGGAATAAAGGATTGGTTCCTGTGATAGTTCCCAATAAATTTTCGGGCGATAATGTCTTGGCAACTCCTACAATGTTTCCAAGTAAAGTTCCGGTGTAAAGCGATTTTCCTGCTCCAAGTAAAAGCAATTTAACTGATTCTTTTTCAACGAGTCCACTTACTTCTTTATACAAATCGTTGCTTAGCTTGTAATGTGACCGAATATCTATCTGCAAACGTTCGGCTTCTGTGCGAATAGGACGGAAGCTTTGCTTTTCAAACTCACTCACATTCAATAAACTCACATCGGCACTGGGCGTAACGTGAATTGCCGAATAGTGTACCTGCTTTGAGTTAACTCCACTCATATGCGATGCGAGTCGGAGCAATTTGCGTCCGCTACTGGCTAATCCAAATGAAATTAAAATTCGATCTGAAATGGATTCTGTATTGGAAACAATGGGACTCGTTTCAATTTCAATTTCTTTCTCTTTGAAAATCCAATTAATGAAAGACAATGTGGGACCTGTCATGAAAGTTGTAACAAGCGCCATAATTACCATCATCGCAAACATGGTTGGAGTCAATATTCCCAAATCATAACCGATGTTTAGAACAATAAGCTCCATCAATCCACGGGTGTTCATCATGGCGCCAATGGATAAACTCTCTTTCCAGTTTTTTCCAATAATTCGAGCCGCCATAGAGGTTCCAATAAACTTCCCGGCAACGGCAACACAAATAATTAATCCACACAAAAGCCATAAGTGACTATCATTTAGTAATCCAATTTGGGTTCTCAATCCCGTAAAAACGAAAAACAAGGGGAGTAGCAAAACCAAGGAAACATCTTCAATTTTTTCAATCAAAATCTTCCGGAAATTGAGATTGGGCGGCATAATAACACCTGCTATGAATGCGCCAAACAAGGCATGGATTCCAATAATCTCGGTCAGGTAGGAGGAGACCATCAAAATCACAAACACCAATGCGACAATGCCTTTCGAAATGGTTTCGCGGTTCGAGTAAATATCCCCCAATCGTTTCAAAAAGGGGCCAACCACAAAAATCATGATTACCACATAGAGAATCGAAAAGCTGATGGTAAACAAAGCGGTGAGCAAGGTGCCGGCTTTCACAAAGGCAATGACAGCCGCCAAAATACACCAAGCGGTGATGTCGTCGGCAGCAGCACTCGTAATGGCTGTAAAACCTAAACGTGTTTTGGAAAGACCTCGTTCTTGAATAATACGCGCTAATACAGGAAATGCCGTAATACTCATGGCAATTCCCATGAATAATCCGTAGGAAATAAACGGTGTGTTGGCAGGTGCAAAATCATCGTAGAGATAATAAGCCAGACCAATACCTAAAGAATACTGAAGTGCGATTCCTGAATGAGAAATTAAAATGGCTTCATGTACTTTATTTTTCAAGATTTTCAAATCGAGTTCCATGCCGATTACAAACATGAAAAGAATCAATCCTACCTGACTTAAAAACTGCAAATTTCCAAGCGATTCGACTGGAAATAGGAAATGAGAATATTCGGGAAAATACATTCCAAGCAAAGAGGGCCCGAGTACAATTCCAGCAGTAATTTCGCCTATGACCGTTGGTTGACCAATGCGCGTAAATAGCAAGCCGAATAGACGAGCAGCAACAATGATGGAAAGTATTTGCAGAATTAAAATGGCCAGCGGATGATGCAGGTTGGATAAAAAACCATCTATACCATTGGATAGAATGTCTTTTGCTTCAATCAATGGAGGTTTAACAATGGAGCGTCCAATTTCAAGGAACTTTCCTTGCCGAATAATTGTCCATATAGCAACTATAGCTGCAGCAGAGATGCTAATATAAAACAGGACTATGCGGCGCATGAATGGACGAAGATGTTTGCTGCGAATATAGTTTACAAATGGAAGATTTGGTAAGGAGTCTAAATTATTTTTTCTTTAATTAAATAGGTTAGAATCAATTGATGCTTGTCATATTTAGGTAATTATGAAATCGATAGATTTACTTTTAGAAATATTCGAGACGCACCCCATAAATTAAAATCGACTTTACTCCATTTTCCATGAAAACTCGAATATTGATAGCTTCTATTTTTCTAGCATTTTCGGGGTTTTCACAATCAGTCGATTACTTTGCACATACTCCCGTTTGGCGAGTTAATAGCATGTGTTCGGCGCCTTATCCTTGTGTTCGGAATGATGCAGCGGCCTATTTTATTTCCAGTGACACTTTATTGAGTGATGGTTTTACCTGGAAAAAACTCATACGGATTGGGAATTCGTCCTATACCTATTTCGCTTCTCCACCCATACCATTGGGCTGCGAAGGTGAATTTTCGTTCGAATTCTTTGAAGGATTTCTTCGGCAAGAAAGTTTGAGAATCTATCACCGAACGCTATCTGAAAATTCGGAACAACTGCTTTATAATTTCGACTTGCAAGAAGGCGATTCGCTGCCTTTGAGTATGATCAACTTTATGGATAATCTCGTCGTTAGTTCTGTTGATAGTGTTTGGGTATTAGGTACTTGGAGGAAACGAATTTATTTTAACCAAGGTGCATCGTGGATTATTGAAGGGATCGGACATAATGCAGGATTTCTAGAATCCATTCCACCGATGTTGGAATGTTCGCATACGTTTATCTGTCTCAAACTAAATGGAGAATTGGCATTTGAAACCAATATGGGCGATTGCAATTTGCCAATGTCTATTGAGCAAGAAACGAAACGCAAGATTTCCTGTTACCCAAATCCCGCTACTCGCATCATCTCATTAAAAGGGATTTCAAAAAATGATACTCCTTACATTTTAAACTATTGGGGTATTTCAATTAACAACCAAGCTATTTGGGAAAATGATTCTTGGACATTCAACGTGGAAAACCTTGCAAATGGAATGTATTTAATTCGGCTGAAGAATTCGACAGAAAAGCCGTTAGTATTTGTGAAGAAATGAGCTCTTTATGTTCGTGCTGAAAAACTTAGCATGTCTACTTTGAATTCTTCACATACACAATCCGCTTGCTCAAAAAGAACTCTTCATCAAACCACGTTTGGAGAGGAAGCAATTGAAAATCTTTTCCGGTGGCGCTGGCTTCTTCAATGAGATCGCCGCCTTTTAAACAAATCCAACCGTTACGGATTGAATTCATTTGCTCTTTGCGGAGTTTTCCTTTGGTCCAGAAAAGCAATTCAGTTAAAGGTGCAACCGCGCGACTCACAATAAAATCGAATTGTCCTTCTATATGTTCAACGCGGCCAACGTGTGATGTAACATTTGTTAAACCCAATCCTTCCACGACGGCATCCACAACTTTAATCTTTTTGGCAATGGAATCGCACAACGTGAAATGACATTCTGGAAAATAGATGGCAAGTGGAATTCCCGGAAAACCTCCGCCAGTTCCAATGTCGAGAATTTTTGAGCCCGACTTAAATAAATGGAACTTGGCGATCGCCAAACTGTGCAGGACATGACGCAGGTACAATTCGTCAATGTCTTTGCGGGAGATGACGTTGATTTGGCTATTCCATTCTTGGTACAAGGGCATTAACAACTCCAATTGCCGAACTTGTTTTTCGGTGAGTTCGGGAAAATAGGAGCGAATAAGATCCATGAATCGAATAAAATGAAATGCTAAAATGAAAAGGGGGATTTAAATCTTGTCTCGTGTTTCGCGAATCACATTGTATAGAAACTCGCGCGCTCGAAACAATTGTGCTTTAACCGTTCCCAAAGGCAAATCGAGGGTTTCGGCTATTTCTTCGTACGACATTTCCTGGAAATATCGCATCTCCACCAATAAACGGTAACGAGGCTTTAACTTCTCAACGATGGAGCGCATCAATACATTTTTCTGCTTGCGAATGAGGTGTTCTTCTGGATCTAATGTGTCCGAACGAACATCCATGGTCATTTCATCGCCATCACCGCTTGTAAATGTTTTGTCGAGAGAAAGCGTAACCATCCGTTTTTTACGGATAAAGTCGATGCAGTTATTGGTTGCAATACGAAACAGCCAAGTGCTGAACGCATAGTTAGGCGTGTATTGTTCGATGTTTTTAAAGGCTTTGCCAAAAGCTTCCAAAGTGAGATCTTCGGCGTCGTCCTTATTATTCACCATTTTCAAAAGCAGGTAAAATACCGATTCTTTGTAACGGTCTAATAATTCGGCATACGCAGCCTGGTCGTTCTTTTCGATGGAACGTTTAACAAGCTGCACATCGTATTGTGCTTTTACAGAGAGAGTGGGTTCTAGCTCCATTTTCGCTTTCTAACAAAGAAAGTAGTTATAAAATAAACAGGGTAAACAAACAAACGCTGAAAGAACTCTAAGAACGGAGCTTTCCAACCAAGGTCGGCCTCGTCGAGTTTTACTGCGATTGCGTGCAAGATACCAATTTGAAGTAAAGTACGAAATAATAATCCTGAAATAATTATAATGGTATTGTATTGAAAAATTATGGACGCAATTGTTGCGAAAATGAGCAAATACCAACTCATTGGTTCTATAATCAAAGCCGATTTATGCGCCGATTTGTAATATTTTGCTGTTGATACATGTCGTTTCTTTTGATGAAACCAAGCTTTCCAACTCAATTTGGGTTCTGAAATCGTGCTTGAGCCTTTGTCAACAACGATGGTCGTATTCTGAGATGTTGCAACTTCATTAATAAATAAATCATCATCGCCCGATTCCAAATGAATGTGTGATGCGTATCCTTTCACATCGAAAAAGAGCGATTTATGGTACGAAAGGTTTCGTCCAACACCCATATATGCTTTGCCTTTTAAAGCTTTTGATAAGTATTGAGCTGCAATAAAAAACGTATCGAAGCGGATCATCAAATTTAAAAAGCCCGGCTTTTGAGCATATTTACCATATCCCAACACAATTTGTTTTCCAGGTCCATACGATTCCAAAATGCTACTAATCCAATGGTTGCTCGAAGGATAACAATCAGCATCAGTCAAAACAAGCGTATCGTATTGTGCGGCTTTTATCCCAATGGTCATGGCGAATTTCTTTCCATGCTCGCGGCCTTCAACTTCTTTGATATCGGCCACTTT
>CALQJV010000065.1 GCA_943330985.1 Chitinophaga pinensis | reverse complement strand
GTAAATCCAATCATTGATTTGTAAATCCACTCCCTCCGATAATTTCAAGCGTTTTTGAAGATACTTCACAAAATCTTCGGTGCTGATGGATGAAAATGCATATTCTTTAAAGTAGCTTTTCACAAAGGCATCGAATGCTGTTCTCCCCACCTTTTTCTCTATCGATGTTAAAAACAAACATCCTTTTTCATAAGCAATATCATTCATTCCATCGTCGGCATCGCGCCCTTCGAGTGCCAATTTGAGTTTGGTATCTACCGAAGTTTCTCCAAGTTCTTCAAGGGTTTCTTGCAAATCCTGATAACCCAAAACGGACAACATCTCGGAATAATCTTTTCCGTAAAGTGCTTCCATGATGCGGCGTTCAAAATACACAGTGAAACCTTCATTGAGCCAGAAATCGTCCCAAGTGGCATTAGTCACTAAATTACCAGACCAGCTATGCGCCAATTCATGTGCAATAAGTGATGTTAATGAACGATCGCCTGCAATGATGGTTGGAGTTGCAAAAGTAAGTCGTGGATTTTCCATTCCTCCAAAAGGAAAAGATGGAGGTAATACAATCACATCGTAGCGCCCCCACTGGTAAGTTCCGTAAATAGCTTCTGCGGCTACAAGCATTTTTTCCATGTCCACGAGTTCGGAAGATGCTCGTTTACTCATGCTTGGTTCGGCATATACGCCTGTGCGTTCGCTCAATTTGGTGAATTCCAAATCGCCAACGGCAAGAGCAACCAAATAGGCAGGAACGGGCTGCGTCATTCGGAATTTATACACACCCGTTTCATTTTTTTCTTGCGGATTATTTCCGCTCATCAAAGCCAATAAGTTATTCGGAACTTGAATTTCTGCGTCCCAAGTAAATCGAATTCCGGGACTGTCTTGCACTGGAAACCAGGTCCTGCTTAAAATAGCTTGACCTTGAGTAAATAGAAAAGGATACTTTTTGCCCTCGGTTTGTTCTGCTGATAACCATTGTAACGCAGCCGATTCTGGAGTGGTTGAATAATGAATACAAACTATTTGTGAAGTTGTATTCAAGCTGATTTTTAAAGCGCTTCCAAGCCACTTCTTTTCTGCTTGTAATTCATAGGTTAACAAAGTCCCGTTTTGATCCGTAATTTTATCAATGATTAGTTGACGAGTATCAACCCATAACTCGTTAAAACCGGGTTTTCTTATGAGACTCAATGTTGAAGTCCCTTGTGCACATTTCTTTTCGAAATCGATGTTCAATTTCAAAGACACATGATTCACAACAACTTCATTGGGTTTCGAACAACTGTGTGTATCGTTTGCGTGCATAAATATTGGAATGAAAAGGAGGGTGAAATAAATGAAAAGTCTCATCATGTTCTAAAAAAAACAGGCGCCCAAAAGACGCCTGCGATTTACTTTAAAATGTTCTATTTGAAAACAGTGAATGTACCTTTCATGAAATTGTTCTCCGGTTTTTTCGGATCGGTTACATTTTCAATGATATAAAAATACGTTCCTGATGTGATGTCATCGCCACCCGACCAGTCGTTTTTATAGGCATTTGTTTCGTAAATTACTTTACCCCAACGATTGAAAATGGTCAATTTATTTTCGGGGTAAGCTAAGATATTTTCTACTTCAAAATAATCGTTTTTACCATCTCCATTCGGCGAAAACGAATTTCCAGCAAGTAAGTCGCAAGTTTCAATCTCAACGCGAACGGTATCATATGCCATTACTCCACAGCCATCGGTTGCGATGCAAATAAAATTTTGCGATGAATCGGGACGAACAGCGATCATCGATTGCGTGATTTCGAGAATATCACTATCTCCAAACCATTCGAATGAGTACGTTCCATTTCCACCAATTGCACTTGCCGCCAGTTGTGCTTCTGTTTTTTGGCAAATGGTTGTATCCAACACATTAACACTCAATGTAGCGTATTCAGGAACAAAGACAATAAACGAATCGAGCGATGATACATCACAAAAATCTTTCACTTCAATGGTGTAAGTTGTTGTGTCGGATGGATGTACCGAAATAGATTCTGTTGAAGCAATTCCTACCCAATTGTATGAAAAAGGAGCTTGTCCTAAGCTTATAGATGGGTAAATTGAAATGGTATCTCCAATACAGATAACAGTATCTTGGGTAAACGTTTGAAGTGAATCGTATGCCATGGTTACTGTCAACTCTTCGGAGAATGAAGAGTTATTACAAAACAAAGAATCGTGAATGGTAACGGTATAGTTAGCCGAATTAACTGGCGCAGGAACTTGTATAGAAGGCGTTATTAAATTGTTGAAACTCCATGAATACGAATAAGGAGGATAACCATTCGAAACGCTTGATGAAACAGTTAAACTCTCTGCAGGACAAACCAACGTAACATCATTGGCCAAAATATTTAAAACATACGGATCACGGATTTGAAATGATCCGCTCACATTAATTGTTTGTCCACATTCTGTTAATAGACTGTAAGCAATTTGAACATCCTCGTATCCGTTTACACCTTCGGTGATACCATCATTAGTTGGCGTAACAATAAACCCAAGCGAGTCGATGCCGGGAATGAATGTAATTGAACTAGGAAGTCCTTGGTAATCGTTTCCGCTCGCTGAACCACTGTATGTTATTGGAATATTCAAAGTACTAACCGTTTCATATCGAATAAAGGTTACCAATGCTTGTGTGCAATTCTCAACAACAGCATAGTCGGGAAGTAAGTTCTCAAATCCTAAGGAAACATAACCGGGTGCAATTATATTGATTGTGTCTTGAGACGTAACATTACATTGGTCAGTAACTTGAAAAACGTAGGACGTATTTTGAGTTGGGATTACCGTAACTGTATCGGTTGTTACGCCTAAATCGGGCCAACTATAAGTATAAGGCGCTACCCCGAATTCAAAATTAGCACTCAGCAAGATAGGTGTTCCGGGACAAACAGATGAATCACTTGTAATGGTTTGAAGCGAATCGTATCCCATAATCACGTTCACAGTATCTAAAAATGGAATGTTGTAGCAATTTAAAATGTCATGAACACTTAGGATATAAACAGAGGTGTCAGCTGTGGATGGAACTGTAATGGAGGGAGTGGTCAAACCATTGTAATCCCAAGAATAGGAATATGGTTCATAACCACCCGAAACAAGGGAAGAAATTGGAACGTTATTGCTCGGACAAACAAGTGTTGTGTCGTTGGAAGCGAATTCTAACACATAAGGATCTCTAATTTTAATTGTTCTCGAAATGGTAATGGGTAATCCGCAATCATTTAATAATTGGAAGGAAATGATAATATCTTCATATCCATTAATTCCCTCTGTAATTCCATCGTCTACTGGAATTAATGTATAGATAAGTGAATCAACTCCTGGAAGAAAAACAAGCGTGTCTGGTAATCCAGAATAATCAATAATAGGAGAAGCTGTGCCCGCAAAATTGATGGGGACAATAAGAGAATCGGTTGTGACATCTCTTCTGAAAACAATATTTCCTTCGGTACACCCTTCTACAACAGCAGAGTCGGGAAGAAGATTAGCAATGTCGATATTGGGAATGTTCGAAGTAAACGATTCCGCTTGAAGGAATACCCAAGAATCGTAAGAATTATCAAACCCATTTGCTAAAACTAGTTTGATGTGATACGTCTCTCCACACTGAACCGTAGCTTGTGCAGTGAGGATATCTGTAAATCCGTAAGGGCCAAAATTTTGTGATCCACTATTGTCAACATAATAAGCACCATTGTTTAATCCACCAGGCGGGCAATAAATACCTCCATCACTTATTCCATCATTAATGGTGTTCATACTTACAGGAAGTGTTGTACCCGGAACTATGGCAATGTTTGCGGCATTGTTAGCATAAGGACCCGTAATACCGGGGCCGGAAATGAAAAATCCAAACACATCGAAATATTGAGAACAAACAAATCCATTGTATTCTTCGGAAGCAAATACGTAATTAAATGCAACTGAATCGCCCGAAGGAATAAAATCGAATTCTATTTCAGCAATATTGTTTGTAATTCCGGATGCTCCAAAACTGGTAATAATTGCATTCAAATCTGGGTCATCTGTTAATTCAATAGTATTATTGAAAGAAGATGAGATTGTGCCACTATTTGCTGGGTCGCCAATGTAGTAAAGTCCGTTGGGGTCTGACTGAGAAACAGCATTCCCGGTTGTCATTAATACTCCATTTGAGATGCCCAAGTTTACAGAGTTTCCGCCGGTGAAAAGCCCAATTTGCTCAGGGTCTCCTCCGGAAGTGATGTTGGAAACCTGAACACCTTGCCCCACCAAAACGTTTTGAACAAGATTAGTAGCGCTTTGCTGAGTGATTGTGAATTGTGCTGAAGCAGAAAATGTAAAAAGGTATATAATCGCAACAGAAATTTTAATCAGTGTTTTTGCTTTATTCATTGATTTTTATTTAACAAGGAAGTAAAAATAGAAAAATTGCTAGAATGATTTTGTAAATAGTTTATTCGTTCGCATCGATTAACTCAAAGTAACTTGAAGTTAAATCGAGATAAAGAGATTCATCGATACTGCTGTATGAATTTAGTTCTCCATTCGCCATCAAAACCACCTTTTCGTTTTTTGAGTTCATAAGAACAATGGGCATTACGAAACCATCGAGTGCATTCACTATCTGATAACTAAAGACATTGGAGTTTTCTTCCCTCACCTTGTGGAAATCGAGAATTGGAGGATAGGCATCAGTTAGGTATTGTTCAAAGAAAACAGGACTCACATTTTTCAATCGTTTCGAAAACCAGTTCTCCAATTCTTTTGTACTGATTGATTTCCAGCGGAACTCCAGTGCGAATTCTTTTAAGATTCTCCACCATTCTTTTTCATTGGAAGCAAATTGCTGGAGCGTATGAATCATCAAGGCTCCTTTCGTGTACATATCGATTCCACTTTCTTCAGTTCCAATTATCGGAGCTTTATTGACAACCAATTGTTTCTTTGCATCCATGTATTTTTCGGCCTTGTCTTTTCCGAAAATTTCGGAAGCGTATACATATTCAGCATAAGTGCAAAAGGCTTCTTGAAGCCAAAAATCTTCTTTGTTTTTCGCACTTACCGAATTTCCCCACCATTCATGTCCAGATTCGTGAATCAATATAAAATCAAACCCAAGCCCGATCATCGAATAATCTTCCCCGTTATATCCATTTACATATCCATTCCCATAAGCAATAGCGCTTTGATGTTCCATGCCAACATAAGGCGTTTCCACTAAAGAGAATCCATCTTTCCCAAAGGGGTATTTCCCGAAATATTTTTCGAAGCAAGTTAACATAGGTTTAACTTGTTTGAATTGCTCAAGGGCTTTGGTTCGATTGTAACTCAATGGATAATATTCTAACTGAAGATTGCTTCCATCGGCTTGTTTAAATGTATCAGAGATTTTCGTGTAATCGCCAATGTTCAAGGTGATATTATAGGTGTTGATTGGGCAACTTACTTTCCATGAAGTGGTTCGATTGCCTTTGCCGTCTTTCGAATCGACCTTTAACTTACCATTCGATTTAAAAAACAGTTCCGCTGGATAGGTGCAGGTAATTTGAGCGCTATCGGGTTCGTCATCATAACGCAGGGGAGATGGAAACCATAATTGAGAGCCTTGTTCTTGGCAAGCAACTCCTAACCAATCTTTTTCATTTTGACTTTTGGTCCAAATAAAACCTCCGTCCCAAGGTGGCTGAATAGCTTCTTGAGGTTTGCCATGATAGATAATTGAAAGCTTGATCGTGGAACTTGCTTTGGGAATTGAAATTGAAACTCCATCAGCCAATCGTTCGAAACGAGCTGATTTTTTATTTACTGTAACCTCATCAATAGTGAATTGAGGATACAATAACAATTTTAAAATAGAATCGCCTTTGTTTACACTCCAGGTTTCATTGGCAATTACCTGAATGCTGTGTGAAGTAAAATCGGGATGTACCTGCAGATGCACAAAGTGAAGGTCTTGTTGTGCAATACTTAAGGTTGAAATGAAAAGTCCAATAAAAGTAAATGTAAACCGAATCATCAAATGTGAATGTTAAAAGGTTTATTCATTGGATGCAATAAAAAAAGAAAACGCCACCCTGTGAGGAATGACGTTTCAAGAGAACAATATATTCGGAATACTAAAGTTCGCCTTTAGTTTCCATGCGCTTCAATGCTGCTGAAATTCCAATCTTATCGATTGTTTTCAACGCTGAAGTAGATAGACGAATTGTAATCCAAGCGTTTTCTTCAGGAATAAAGAATCTCTTCGTAAAAAGATTCGGATTGAAACGACGCTTAGTTTTGCGGTGAGAAAAGGAAACATTATTTCCTGACATTGCATGCTTTCCGGTCAACTGACAAACTTTTGACATAACCTATTCGGTTTGATTTTTATTAGAGGGCTGCAAAGAAAGGAAAAATATTTTGTAGCAGCAAGAAAAAAATTAATCAGTTGAAAAAAAAGTTCTGTTGAAGCGCTAATTCAATTTGATACGTTTTGATTTTGAATAGTAAATGGCTCTTTAACCAGAATATTCTGTGCGCTTCATTTTTCATTTGAATCAATTTTAGCCGTTCATTGGTATTGATTTTTAGGTGCAATGCAAAATCAAAACTTGTTTTAAGTAAATCAATTTCGGTGGCTTCGAAATTCAATTGCCTGAGTTCAAGGTAGGTGATTAGCGTCATTCTTAATTCGGTTATTGTATCTTGTTCGGCAGTTTCCGCCCCTACTATTTTTACCATTCCTCCATTGTAAATCCTTTCAGGAAATGGAATTAATAATTCATCAATCTTAATAACATGCTCCCCAATTATTTTAACATCCATCTCGCCATTCGAATACATCGTTTGAATATCACAAAGCTTTGCGAGTGTTCCATATTGATGCATTTTCCCATTAATTAAAATAGGAATGCC
>CALQJV010000064.1 GCA_943330985.1 Chitinophaga pinensis | reverse complement strand
TGTAAAAAGAAATGCCATGGCTAAATTCAACGTATTCAAAGTTTTAATCCGATTGATTAAAGTAGTGATTCTTGAAGCAGCAAACATAGAAACAGCAAGCACAAACAAGGGCATTGCAGTAACTATATAAAAACCTCGTTGTTCCAAAGTAACCATTAAAGGTGCAGTTCCAGATAGACCCAAAATAAATAACCAAATCATGGAATTTTTATACTGTTTGGGATGAATATCTTGTGTTTTATATTTCCTCGAAAAAAATAAGATTATGCCTGATATAATTCCAATGGGTAATATTTCTAGAAATACTTTGATTAAAATATCGAAACGATTACCTGTTGTGTTCATTTCATTAGTGAATGTTGGAACATAACGATCGTGATAGTAACTAATAAAACTAGCCGCAACATCTTCATTGCTAAACCAAAGAAAGCCCAAAATAAAAGCAGGTATTCCAATGAGAATTAGGGTCCACAAAACCATTTTTCCAAAAGAAATATCTTTCGAAATCAACCAGTAAATACCAACAGCAGCAATAGGAAACATGCCTTGAACGCCTTTTGTTAGTCCAGAAAGGAAAATGAATACTCCACCAAGAATTAAATATAAAATCGGCCTTTCTTTTAAAAAAAGTGCACAATACACATAATAACTTGCCATGGTAGCAAAAATGGCCATCACCGTTTCTTCAACATGGTTTGTATATGCCCAAAAACAAACGGGAGTAATCACATAAAACAGGACAGGAATCCAACTGTGTAGAGCAATTTCTTTTGTAGAAACAAAAAGTTTTTTCCAAAACAAATGCATATAAAAACAGGTAACTGCCAAACAAACCAAGCAAAAAAATCTTTCTACATACATGCTTGTTCCAAATACTTTATAGAACAAAGCCAATAAGCCAAAATACAATGGAGGTTGTTCATGATACGAAGTCATCAAAGTAGCACTGAAATAGGGATCCCAAAAAGATCCAACACCTTCGGCTAAATTCCGACTTACCGTAACATAAATCATCCCATCCATAAACATTCCGTCTTGAACTAATTGAGATATTATCAGGACAAATAAGGCTGTTATTGCTAAAATCCAAAAAGGCAATGTTTGGGATTGAACAAAGTTTTTCATCGAAATTACAAGAACTTGAATTGAAAACTATTGAACAACAATGCGCTTAATTGCATTGCCATTTTTAGAAATTAACCTCACAAAATAAATACCCGATTGCAACGAAGAAAGGGATAGTTGAATTTGATCTTGCGATTTATTGATCACTTCTTGCTGAATAATTCTCCCTTGTAAATCAATAATATCAAGATTTACGTTTTGTCCAGTTTGTCCTAGTTTAATTGTGATATTATCCTGAGTTGGATTGGGGAAGATACTTGCCTGAAGCGAAATGTTTTCTATGAGGGTTGGATCCGAAGCAGAATAAATGCCAATGTTATCTAGGAATAAACTTGTGCCTGAACCATTAATTCCTCGGAAACGAATCATCACAGAACCATTGGTAGAATAGGGTAGTAGGTCAAGTTTTTGGGTTTTCCAATGTGCCGCAGTAAAGGGTCTGAAATTGGTCCATAAGGTGTCGTAGGTTGCTAATTCTTCACCGCCTTTTCTGAAAACAGATATCCAACTATCGCCACAGGTATTAGAAACTTGAATATCAAGTGTGTCACTTAGTGTTGGATTTCGATAACGATACGCCAAATCGAAACGGAGAAACAATGAGTCAACATTGTTTGGAACATTTACACGAGGTGTAATTAAATCGTCCAATTGTTTTCTGTTAGAGTATCCTAAAAATGGCATTCTCGCTGAATAAAAACTATTTGTTAATCCAGCAGTATGCGTTGTATCCCAGGTTTTGCTATTGTCGTAATTGAATTTCAACCAATTGTTTGATGTTAAATCCGTGTTTTCAAAACTCTCGGCATAAGGTAGCTCAACGGTTGGTTGAACATAAACATGACTGATACGGCTATTATTCAATAAATCTCGTTCAATGAAATTACCGAAACAAATAATGTTTGCTTGTATTTCGTGTCTACCGGAAGTTAGCATTCCTGTATTTAATGAAATGGTATCACGTTGTCCGGGTAGAAGTGTTGAATTCCAAGGACTAGAACCAACAAATTGTCCATCGAGATTCCAATCTATTTGGCCCATTCCTATTGATTGAGTTCCAACATTGCGAATGACAACTTGCGGAATGAAATTGCCCGCACAAGAAAATCCGTTTCCTAAAATTGATTCAATGGAGATATCGAAAGGAGATGTATTTGGGGGAACTGGTGTAAATTGAGAAGCAAGAAAGTTATACGCAGTTTCCAGATTAATAATTCCCCGTCCATAAGTGTTGTCTTCTCCAACATCGCCTAAATCGGTGGCTGTTTGATACAATGCGTTTAAAAGTTGACGGCCATTCAACATTGGAAATGCTTCTTTTAACAAAAGTACAGCACCTGCAACATGCGGTCCTGCCATGGATGTTCCTGAATATTCAGCATATTGATCCCATTGAACGCTCGAACGAACATTAACTCCTGGTGCAGAAACTTCGGGTTTTATTTTCCATGATTCTTGAACATCGCAAGAAGTTGGTCCGCGACTCGAAAAACTGGCAATGGGTAAGCTGCTCGTATTGGCATTGAGAGCTCCAACCGTAAAAATAGATAAACTATCGAACGTAACATATTGAGGCAATCCAATGGTGCCAGCACCAGGACCTTCGTTTCCAGCCGAAAATTCAACTGCAATTCCAGCCACATCGAGCGCCGAAAACAAATCGGTAATGTAGGGTTCGGTGCACAATCCGGCTGCAATGGAATCTCCAATACCCCAAGAATTACAGATAACATCGGGCACATCGTTACTTGTTGCATCGTCACCGTCGGGATTAATTGCAAATTGAAATGCTTCGAAGATGACACTTACGGGTTTTATATCCGCAACATTTTCTACTATGGGATCGGCTGCGATGTAACTCGCATTGAATGCAATTCCAATGGTATCGGCAGTAAGTGTATCCAGTCCTAAAATTGTTCCTGTAACGTGAGTTCCATGTGCATCGGGTTTATCGGCAGGAGTTTCGGAATCAAAGCCTTTCCAGCACCAGCTTTCGGGTAAATAGTTTCCTCGGAATTGTCTTTTAATAGCAGGATGCACAGGCCAAACTCCGGTATCGCATGTGAAAAGTTTACGACCTAGTCCAGTGTATCCCAAATTCCACATAAAAGGCGCATGAATCGCTTCAAGACCTGGTTCGTGTCCGCCAACAACCCTACTTGTAACTTGGTGTTTCTCTACAATGGGAATAGGAGTGATGAAAAATCGTTCATTCGATTCGATATGCTCTACTTGAGGCAAACTAGCAATTTCATCAATAAGCGAAGGATTTGCATCAACAATCATCATATTAATGACATGAAATTGTTGAATGATTGCCGAACTCCCATTCGTATTCCCCAAACGACTTTTAATAAATTCAACAACAGGCCCTTGCGCATTTTCTGCTTTTGATTTCAGGGACTGATTCAGGTATTGAATTCGTTCATGAGTCGGAATTGAATTTTGATCAAATTGTCTGTTTAATTCTCTGGTATCTAAACGATCACGAAGATAAATTTGAATACGTTGTGTTTTAGACGGTTCATTCTGCATTTTTTGCTGCAGAAAACCGCTAATACTCGTTTGAGAAGAAACTGTAAAACTTAGAAAAAAGCCCAATAGGGCAAGTGGGAAACGATAACTCATGCGAAAAAAACTTTCCGCCAAAGTAATCAAAATGCTAGTAAAAACCTTAGCTATTCTGTTTTAGAAGTGTGCGAAGATCGTCTTGAAATGACATGGAATTTAAACCCAAAGAAACTAAGAAATCTCCATCAATGCGGTCTATAATTTTAAATGCTTTTGATAGAATCGCTTCTCCCTCTTCACTCAAAGCTAGGGTTTTGGAACGTGTGTCCATTTTGTTTTTCTTGCGACTTAACAAGGCCTTTTTTTGCAGAGTGCGAAGAATTTTAGAAGTCATCATTTTATCGATGCGGCAATGTTTTGCTAAATCTTGTTGGGAAACAATATTTTTCTGTGTGCCGATATATTGCAATGAGGCCAATAAGAGAAATTGAGCATGCGTAATTCCAATGGTATCGAGACCGTTTTTTAATTTACGTTGCCAAAGCATAGAAACCTGCCAAATTACAAAACCGCCATTTTGCTCCGGATCGCTAAATGGATGACGAGATGTAGAAGTCTTATTTGAACTCTCAATTGCTTTTTTTGCCATGACATTCTAATTAAGGTTGCAAGTATAAGCAATTTCTGTATATCACAAATACTAGAGGATAACAATGAATGTAGTATTCGCTACTTTCTGTTGTTATTGTTCATTTTCCGCCGTATGTAAATTTCATATCCTATTTGATTTATCATCCGATTGTTTATGGATGTGCTTTTTTACATCGTGATTTTTGTTCCTTTGTTGCTTAGCTCATTTATATGACTCGATACGTTCTATTTTTCCTTTTAACATTCATTCAACTAACTGCACAAACTATAAATTCCGGAAAAGGCAGTATTCAGCGCTTTAAGAATTTCCCATCTTCACAAGTAACACCTCGCAATGTGGATGTATGGCTTCCTGATGGTTACCCGAAATTTGGTCCGTATGCAGTTTTGTATATGCAGGATGGGCAAAATTTATTCGATTCAACAACATCCTACTCTGGCGTTTCTTGGAATGCCGATAGAATTGCTATGGACTTATTAAGTAATCGAAAAACGAAACAGTTCATCATTGTAGGAATTCACAATTCGCCTCAACGATCGTTGGAATATACACCACAAGCATTGTATAATGAATTGCCAGAGAATTTGAAAAATAGTTTTAATGAAGAATTCAATGGATCGCCCTTATCGGATGCGTATCTTTTGTTTATCGTGAAAGAGCTCAAACCCGTAGTAGACAATTCATTCTATACCGATCGATCAAAAGAATATACGTGCATTGCCGGATCGAGTAGAGGAGGGTTGATTTCCTTGTATGCCATGTGTCAATATCCCAATGTATTTGGAACGGCCGCATGTATATCAACTCATTGGCCTATAAGTTTAAAAGAGAATAATCCTGCATATTCTCAAGCAATGATAAGTTACTTGACTAAAAAGCTTCCTTCATTCGAAAGTCACCGATTGTATTTTGACTATGGGACAGAAACCTTGGATAAACAATACAAACCCTATCAATTAGAAATAGATGCATTGTTGAAATCGAAAGGATATTCAAAAAGAAACTGGATTACGAAAGAATATCCTGGAGCAGAACATAATGAAAAAGCATGGCAAACTCGCTTTCCGGATGTTCTTAAGTTTGTAATGCCTCGTTAATTATTGAACGGTCTTAAGTGTGAAATTTGAAAAGTAAATTTCTTGAGGCATAATAATCGTCGTGTCCTTTGGATGACGAATTGTTAAAGTAGTAATACTCGGAACATCCGGTGGATAATTATCTTCCGTAGGTAACCAAGGACGAGATTTTAGTCTTAAAAGAATCAATCCTTCAGGACCACCTGTTGGTTTATAACTGGCGGTAGATCGAGAAAGAGAATCATATTCAAAAATAGTATGTAATACATCGTAAGCCGCCCTTATATTGATTCCAGGAAGTGATACTTGTGAAATATTGAAAAGCTGATCATTGGAAAAAGGCCCATCAACTGATGTAGAAATACGTTTTCCTTCAAACTCAGACCCTAAATTTTGGAAAGCAATTAATTCTACAATATTACCAACGGCATCATCAAAAAATATGGATTTGGAATTGAAAACGGGGTTTGCATAGATATCAGCAACCGTTGTTTCGTTTTTAATGATTTTAACATCTTTATTCTTTAACCAAGTTAAAGCATTTTCAATTTGGTTGGGAGGAATTGAAATAGCAAAATGGTTAACAAAAGGTTCGAGTCGATAGAAAAAACGAAATGTTAAAAGCGAGCTACCTAGTTTGAAAGTAACCTTTGTAGCGGATGATTCTCCAGCAACTTCTTCTAGCCCCATTTTTTCGCCCCAGAAATTACGTGTAGAATTTAAATTGTTTGTATATATTTCTAAACGAACAATTTCCATTGATTTTTGAGGTAATTCAATGGGTTCAAGATTCTCTTTAACGCACGCATTAAACGTAATAGCAAGAACAACAATGCATACAACGAGCAAAGGCAATTGAAATGATTTAAGATGTTTTAAAATACTCATCATCTTCTTCTTCTTTTTCTACGTTTTTTCCCTGCGGCTTTTTTCTTCTTTTTCGGAATAATAATATATTCAGGAACAGTATCGTCTTGGGTATAATCTTTATCTAGCGCAACACTCAAGCCCACTTTAAGAATGGGGGTCGCATCCCAAACTTCACCTTCCATGTATCCACGTGTTTTATAACCAGCATGGAACATCAATGAAATTGGGTGCTCAACGTGTTTTGTTAGTTGAAAGTTTCCTGAAACTATTCCTGCACCACCCCAATATATAGGTTCCACTTTTTGATTTATCCAATCACGAAAGAAATAGCGTTGTTTCCAAATGGTAATGTGTGCATTTAGACTAAATTTCGTGTTACGTTTTATATCAAACAACTTGATACCCCCCGCATAGCTTTCAGTAAATACATTCGTTCCAATACGTGCATAAAGCTGAATCATTTGACGATGCTTTGTCAAGGTAAGGGAAGGAATCCATTCTGGCCCAAATGGTGAAAGTCCTAATCGAACCCAAGGCAACGCATAAGCTCCATACCCTAATTTAACAGCAGGAGTTGCAATTGAATCATTACCATGAATTAAATATTGACTAAATACACTGTAGAGTGAAGTGTAAATCATTGGATTGCTTAGTGTGGCTAAAGCAAAATCGCGTTTTAATTCAAAACCACTATAATTGTATTTGCTAATATTTCCAAATTCTCTATTGGTATAGT
>CALQJV010000063.1 GCA_943330985.1 Chitinophaga pinensis | reverse complement strand
TTTAAACCAGCAGTTTAATGCAGGATTGCCTTATCGTCATGTAGTTATTGATTCATTTCTTGACCCTACTTTTGCGTTCAGTTTATCCGATAATTTTCCAGGGTTGGATAAAATGAGCCGCAATTATCAAGGACTCAATGAACATAAATCGGAAGGTGCTGGTTTCGAAAATTTCGATCCTGCTTTTACCCAATTACGCGAAGCATTGAATACTCCTGAATTTTATAAAGCATTAAGTGTTATAACGGGAATTGAAAACCTATATTCTGTTGAAGATGCTCTTGGAATGGGAGTTCACCAAGGTGGGGATGGTTCATATCTCGATATTCATATCGACTTTAATATCCACAGTGTGCGTAACATTCACCGACGCATTAATTTGCTCATTTTCTTAAACAAAGATTGGCAAGAAAGCTATGGCGGCATGCTTGAATTGTGGAACAATAATGTGACTAAACTCGAAAAGTCAATTCTCCCAAGCATTAATCGCTGTGTGATTTTTGAGACGAATGAAATTTCGTATCATGGCTATAATAAAATCAATGTGCCAGAAGGAATTACTCGCAAATCGTTTTACGGATATTTTTACACCGATTTACGTGATGGCGCATCTGGATATCATGATACTGTTTTTAAAGCTCGTCCTGAAGAAGGCATTCTAAAAAAGGTAAAAACGGACGTGAAAGAAACTTTGAAAAACAACATTAAACGTTTGCTTAAAAAAGCAGGAATCTCTATCTAATGAAACAAGAAGCATTAAAATATACGCAGTACACTGATTATCCATGTCACCTAAGTCGACTCGAATGGATTTACGATACAATCGATCAAAATAGAAAATCGGGTGAAACTGTTAAAGTCCTGGATGTTGGAGCAGGAACAGGAAATGTGACTATTCCTCTTGGAACCATCGAAAATTCCGAAATTGTCGGAATAGATATTCATCAACCAACACTCGATATTGCGATTGCTGCAAACACACTTTCCAATGTGAAATTCAAATTCGAGTACCTTCAAGACAGTCCGCTTGCTGGAATGGAATACATCATTCTTACCGAAGTTTTGGAGCACATTGGTCCTTACCAAGAAATTCTAGAATATTTAGGGAAGCATTCCGATAAAAATATGAAGTTGCTTATTACTGTTCCCAATGGTTTTGGACCTTTTGAAATAGCCATGCAGCCCCTTTACCTAATGCGCAAAATGGGATTGAATAACTTCATTCTCAAAGTGAAAAGCATATTAGGAAAGAAAGAACCTTATTCTCAAAACTACGAAACCCCCCACGTCAATTTCTTTACTGTTGGTCGCTTAAGTCGTGAGTTAAAACAATATGGTTTGAAGATTACCGAAGTGAAAAAAGCCTATCATTTTGCTCCAATTATCGAAACGTATTTGCCTTTTATTCCTTTAAAAACAATTGCGAAACTCGATAATAAATTAGCATCCGTGTTGCCACAATTTATGGCCGCAGGTTTTTATTTTAAAATCGAGCACGAATAATATCAATGAGCGATATATTCCGCATATTGTTTTGCGAAATAAGTAATGATAATATCGGCACCAGCACGTTTAATCGAAGTTAAAATCTCGTTCATCGCAGTATTTTCATCAATCCACCCTTTTTCGGCGGCGGCTTTCACCATGGAGTATTCACCGCTTATGTTATAGGCTACAATGGGTAGTTTACTATTCGATTTCAGGTCTGATATTATATCTAAGTAGGATAGAGCTGGTTTAACCATCAGAAAATCTGCACCTTCTTCGGTATCGAGTTGTGCTTCAATCAACGCTTCTCGCCGATTGGCAGGATGCATTTGATACGTTAACTTATTTCCATGTTTTGGGGCAGAGTCAAGTGCATCGCGAAAAGGTCCGTAAAACGCCGAAGCATATTTTGCAGTGTAACTCATAATAGAAACATCGCTGAAACCTTCATTGTCAAGTGCTTTACGAATAAATCCAATGCGCCCATCCATCATATCACTTGGTCCAATAATATCTGCACCTGCTTTTGCTTGCGCTACCGACATTTTTGCAAGTACCTCCAATGTTTCATCGTTTAAAATGACACCATCTTCATAAATGCCATCGTGCCCATCGCTGCTGTATGGATCCATAGCAACATCGGTTGTAATAGAACATTCAGGCATTGCAGTTTTAAATGCTGAAATGGCTTTCAAATAAAAGCAATCGGGGTGGTAACTCCATGTGGCGTATTTGTCTTTCTTGGATTCCTCAATGGCAGGAAATAAAATAAAATTCTGAATGCCTAACGCATAACATTGTTTCGCTTCTTCAATTGCGCGATCGATGCTCCATCGAAAAACTCCAGGCATCGAGCTGATTTCAATTTTCTGATTTTCTCCATCTACCAGAAAGAATGGTAAAATAAGCTGAGAGGTATGTAATCGTGTTTCTTGAACCATACTGCGAATGGCTTCTGAACGACGGTTTCTTCTTGGTCGACGAGTATTGAATGACATGATGCGAAGATATGTAAATTGATTTTCTAAATGATTCTTTGTTCTGTTTTCCATGTCTCATAGAATCCATTTTTTAGGAAATTTTATTGTTTAAGAATTCACTATTTACCCAATCTCGTTTAAACATTTTACATTAGTTTTGCCATTAATCGCTATGTTAATCGGAGTCGGTAAATCGAAGGTTGTTTTTAAGAAATTGCAGATGCCTTTGTTTGGATATGGGAATTCTGAACATGTTGCTGAAGCCATAGAAAACGATTTGCATGCTCGTGCATTTGTATTTAAAAACGAGTATTCTACGCTTGCCATTGTTAACTTAGAATGTTGGATAATTTCACATCATTTAAAGAAAGCAATTGTTGATGATCTTAATTCCTTGCATAAGGAAAGTGGATTGACCATACAAAATATTATGTTGTGTGCACAAAATACGCACAGTGCTCCGGGTGGATATTCACATTATTCATTTCTCAATCTCACCACAGGAGGTTTCCATCCCGATGTTTTTAATGCCTATCGAAAAGCATGTGTTGATGCTATTTCCAAAGCATTGAAGGATTTTGAACAATGCGATTTACATCTAAATGCCGAAATGATGGACACTGCATCGGATGTTGCTTTTAACCGTTCTCTCGAAGCGTATAATAGCAATCCGGAAGTTGCTGAGATAGATGAAAATCACACCCAGCTTGCATTCAATCGCATGATGAAGCAGTTGAAAATTAGTGTGAATGAATCCATTCAAAAAGGATTGATCAACTGGTTTCCTGTTCAGGGATCTTCAATTTCTTCGAAGAATAAGCGCATACACCCTGATAACAAAGGCTATGCAGCATCCTTGTTTGAAAACGATAAAACGGAAGAACGAAATTTCGTTGCCGCATTTTGTGGTGAAGCGCAAGGTGATGTTTCTCCAAATTACCATGGAAGAGCCAAATGGTGGCCAAGAGGGCGTTATGAGGATGAATTTAAATCAGCATACTTTAGTGGTTTCTTTCAGTTCGAACATGCTAAAAGAATATTTGAATCATACGATTATCAGATTCCAATGAGCAACACGCTCGATTATATTCATTATTTCGTGAATATGTCGGAAGTAATGTGTGATAAACAGTATACCCACGATAAAAAACAACATCAAACCGGCGCCGCTGCTTTAGGGCTTTCATTTCTAGAGGGCGACGATGTTGATAATCCGGGGATAGATACGTTCACATCCACCTTAATTCGTGGAATTGACAGTTATAAGAATACCATCCGTAAAATGCCGGTTTTGAGTTCGAAGGAAAATCGCTCGCATTTTAAAGATTTGGAGGAAGCTCATGGGCCAAAGCATTTGTTGGTAGAATTGGAAGAAAAACGCGTTTTAGGTTATTCCAAACTCAATTTAATTCCTTTGCCTGGCGTTATGACCGAAATAGGAGAGGAGCTAAATCGTCAATATGATGCGGGCGCTTTAATAGAAAATACATGGGCCCCAGTCATTATTCCACTTCAACTTTTTATTATTGGCGATGTTGCCATTCTAGGTTTTCCCGGCGAAATTACGACGGTTGCTGGCGATCGTTTAAAGTCATCCGTTTTAAAAGTTTTGGAAAAACGAGGAGTGATGGATGTCATACTAACGTCAAACACCAACGAATTTTCTGGCTATACAACTACATTTGAAGAATATCAACTGCAGGGTTTTGAAGGTGGCTTTACGTTGTTTGGTCAGCATACACTCGCTGCCTTCCAAACGGAGTTCTCAAAAATGGCCGAAACGCTTTGCTTGCATAACGAAAAACGTCATATTCCCGAAGCTCCTCAGCCTCCCGAATTTTCTAAATCGGAATTAGATAAGAGAACAGCATTGCCTAAGTGATTTAAATCTTTGCGATTAAGATTTTATCTGTGACAGATCGCTTTGTAATCGCAATACTGACAACGTTTAATATCATTGGTCTTTTCGAAAGGGATTTCGGGATTCACTATTTCGGTGGCAATTTGATGAAAAACCTTCTCCGTTTCTTTGCGCTCATCAGGAGTAAGACCCTCTATTTTTTTTACAGTCAAGGCAACAAGTCCCAATGAAGGTTGACGTAAACTAATAATTCCAGGAAGTACATGTAAATCAGAATCTTTTTCGGGTGTCATCAAAGCATATTGCATGAGTTGCAATGCTTTTGCTTTTTTAGGATTTTTTATGATGTCGGTTTGAAAATCGAGATTTACATCGGTCGAATTCAACCCACCGCTTTTATAATCTACCACGCGTAAAGTATTTCCAATGCGATCGATTCGGTCTGTTCTGCCTTTAAATGAAATGGGGAAAAGTTCACCTAAAACATCCACATAAATTATTTTTTGCAAATTACCCTCAATTTTCTCAATGCTAAGCACTTGGCCATCTTCGGCTAATTCGTTTACAAACTCAATTTCACTTTTAATGAAATTACCGATCATCTTTTCAATCCCTTTAAATGTAAGAAGATTTGTACCGCTTTCTAGATCACGCACATCAATACCTGTGTCAATAAAACTTTGTCTTACTTGATCAGTAATCCTGGGCTGCATATCTTTAAGATCTTGCTCCTGAATTACTTTGTTTTCAAAAGGCCTATAAAATACTTCCAAAACACCATGCGCAACTGTACCCATAACATCTGCCCCAATCACATCATCTTTTGATCGATCTACTTTGATTCCACTTAAATACCTGTAATAAAACTGAAGACTACAATTGATATAATTCGAAATGCCCGTGGGTGATAGGTTTGATTTATCATCTTTTCCACCAATTCGATTCATTAAAGCATTTAGTACTTCGGGCGTTTTTTCAATAACGATAGGAACCTCGGGTGTCATGTTCAATTGAGGGACATATATCTCGCGGGTGATTTTGGTGTGTTTGCTTTTTAGTTCTTCCTCTAATTGAGTTATGTAGCGCGATTGTTCACCTTTTCCAAATTCGTCGGTTTCGGTATTATATACAAGCCAAACATTCTCGGCGCGTTGAATCATTCTGTAAAAATGATAGGCAAAAACAGCATCACGTTCGCGGTATGTAGGCAATTCGAAAAAGCTCGATATGTCATGCGGGATAAACGAACGATGCGTTTTGGCAGCAGGTAAAATCCCCTCGTTTACCGACAAAAGTACTAGGTTTTTAAAATCGAGGTTTCGAGTTTCAAGTAAACCCATCAACTGCAATCCACTTAATGGTTCTCCAAAAAAT
Source organism: Chitinophaga pinensis (assembly GCA_943330985.1). The sequence goes on along the minus strand of CALQJV010000063.1, from coordinate 1,306 downwards.
GGGGAAGTCTGTGAACGAATTAACTGCTGAAAAATACGTTGCAATGTTCTCACACTTGTAAAACCGGAAAAGCTTTGTCGTAGGTTGTCAATTTGTTGTAGAAGCTTTGATACCGCAAACAAGGCTTCGGTTTCGAGTCCCTTCAAGGCTTTACCCGATTTAATTTGTTCCTCACGTAAAAAGTCTACCATGCTTTGCAAGGATTTTATTGCCTTTTCGGGATTGTCTTCCCATGGCCGAAAGAGAAATTCGAGTCGGAATATAATTTTCTTGGATTCGGGCGATTTCTTAATGATACTTGAGATGGGAAAATAAATATGTTTTTCACGCATCAATTGATCCACCAGGGGTTGTAAAAGTTCCGAATGAAGTGCACTTGCCAATGATGGATTTCTGAATAATCGTAAAAGATCACGGAAGTAAAAGGCAATTTCACGTTTGGGGGTTTGTCCGCTCATACGAGCATGTTGTTGCAAGTCGAAAATAAGTGAAAACAAACTGCTTACGGGGAGCAAATGCATGGGATATCCCATGGTGATATTCACATGTTCAATTTTTTCAGGTAGCACTTCCAAGACCGGCATTAGCAGCTGTTCGTCGCACAAAACCAACGATGTAGATGTTAAATCATTTTCAGTTTCTGCAATCTGATCGATAATGCTTCCCGCAACGAATGCTTGGCCTATATTTTTGGCAACTCCAACAATATGAATGTTCCGTTCTTTGGTTTCGATATGTGGTTCGCAGTTCTTAAAATCGCGTATCGACCATTCATTCCGGTATTTTCGGAGAAACTGTCCCGCCTCGTTCAATTCATTATCAACATAGTACGAATCGGCATCCCAAATGATTTCGGCCTTGCCAATTTTTTCAAGGTGGCGCATAAACGTTTGCTCTGCTTTATTTAAGGCATTGAATCCAGCAAATACAATTTTATCGAACGGAATTTGTTCCGCATACATCACACAATTTTCAGCGAGTGTTCTATAGGCCATCGCTGAACTAGCAAAATTTTTATCTAAAAGATGACTGCGAAAGGCCGAATACCATTTGCCCATGCGTGACCAAAAACGGAGATATTGTTGTTGGTTTTCAGTAATGATTGTCCCATCGGGCGACCAGTTTTTAATGGCATACGCATCGTCGATAGTACCAAAAAGTTGTTCTGCATCAACACAATACAAATCGATTTCTTGGAAGTCGTGTAGAAGTTGAGTAGCCCAAGTGCTAAATACAACAAATGGTTCGGCTTGATCGGTCTCGCATTGTTGATAAACAGTGTAAAATTCAAAAAGCAAGGAGATTG